>NZ_JBQHTS010000001.1:0-202668 GCF_052065595.1 Collinsella sp. HCP28S3_E12 | reverse complement strand
GTCGCGCGGGACCGACAACGCCTTCGCCGCCGACTCGGAGCCGTGGCCTCGCTCGAAGAGCCCGATCGCCGCCTTCCTGGCCTCGATGTCGTGCTTCACCCTCAAGTCGACTCGCATAAAAAGCCTCCCATTTCTCGTGTCCAAGAAATGGGAGGCAGTTCATTTTGGGACGGGGCTTTTTTGACTGCTTTTGGGAGCGATATGGGCGGCGCAAGGCCGCGCGGACAAAAGCAGTCAAAAAAGCCCCGTCCCAAATTAGCTGCTCTGCGGGTGGGCTATACTAGCTGCGAATGAAAGGAAGTTAGCCATGTTTGACAATGGACCCGTGCCTGGCCGCAACGACGCTTGCTGGTGCGGCAGCGGCAAAAAATACAAGAAATGTCACAGCTCCTTTGATGAGCGCCTCGAGCGCCTGTGGGAAGAGGGCTGGAACGTCCTGCCCCGCACGCTCTATAAGACGCCTGCCGATATCGAGGGCATCAAGCGCTCGGCCGCCATCAACGTGGGCGTGCTCGATTATGTGGGTGAGCATATCGCCGCGGGCATGACCACCAACCAGATCGACCAGATGATCTACGACTACACCGTCGAGCATAGTGGAACGCCGGCCGACCTCAACTACGAGGGCTACCCCAAGAGCGTGTGTACCTCGATCAATGACGTAGTCTGCCACGGCATTCCCTGCGATACGGACGTACTGCACGAGGGCGACATCATCAACGTGGACTGCTCAACGATCTTAGACGGCTATTTTAGCGACTCGAGCCGCATGTTCTGCATCGGCAAGGTCTCGGCCGAGCGCCAGCGCTTGGTCGACGTCACCCGCGCCAGCGTGGAGGCGGGTCTGGCAGCCGTCAAGCCATGGCTGCCGCTCTCCGTGATGGCCGAGGCCGTACAAAAGACGGTCGAGGACGCCGGCTTTAGCGTGGTGCGCGAGTACGGTGGCCACGGCATTGGCAAGGAGTTCCACGAGGACCCGTTTGTGGGCTTTACCACCGAGGCGCCCGACGTGGACACTATCATGGTTCCGGGCATGGTCTTTACTATCGAGCCCATGGTCAACGCCGGAGCACCCGACATTAAGATTAGCAAGGGCGATGGGTGGTGCGTGCGCACCAAGGACGGCAGCGACTCGGCCCAGTGCGAGGTACAGCTCGTGGTGACCGAGGACGGCTACGAGCTGCTGAGCTGGTAGCCGTAGATGCGCCGGATGCTGACGGGCACGCTCGTCTTACATCCGGCGTTTTATTTGAACGTTTTGCCTGATAAAACCTGCCAAAATAAACCTGTCCCTTTTTGGCAGGTTGAGCGGAGAGGAATGCTTGTGAACATCCTGGTTTTGCTGCCCGTCAACGACCGCCATCGTGCAATTCTTGAGTCGAGCGCTCCGGGCGAGGATTTTATCTACACGAGCGCCGGCGATATCACGCGCGAACAGGTCGCCGATGCCGACGTGATCCTGGGCAACATCGACCCTGACATGCTCACGGCATGCGACCATCTCCAGCTGTTGCAATTGCAGACCGCCGGCTATGACGACTACCTTGCCGCCGGCACCGTGCCGGCTGAAGCCAAGCTGTCTTGCTCGATCGGCGCCTACGGTCAGGCCGTGAGCGAGCACATGTTTGCCATGGTCCTTTCCATGATGAAGCGCCTGCCCGGCTATCACGACTTGCAGCGCGAGCATCGCTGGGAGGATTTGGGGCCGGTCACCTCGCTCAAAAACGCCAACGTGCTGGTGCTGGGCGCAGGCGATATCGGCGGCCACTTTGCCACGCTCTGCCGCAGCATGGGTGCGCATGTCCGCGGCATCAAGCGCCATCCGCTCGTCTACCCCATTGTGTTTGAGGACATGGACGGCATGGATGCCCTGTCTGAGCGCCTGGCAGAGGCCGACATCGTCGCATCCTTTATGCCCAGCACGCCCGAGACCCGCGGTCTGGCGAACGCCGAGTTCTTCGCCGCGATGAAACCGGGCGCGTTCTTTGCCAACGGCGGCCGCGGCGATCTTGTGGTCGCCGACGACCTGGTTGCCGCTCTGGAATCGGGACATCTCGCCGGCGCCGCGGTCGACGTCACCGATCCCGAGCCGCTGCCCGCCACAAGCCCGCTGTGGGATGCACCCAACATGCTCATCACGCCGCACGTCTCGGGTTGGTTCCACCTGGCCGCCACGCTCAATAACGTGGTCGACATCGCCGCGGAGAATCTGCGTCACCTGCTGGCCGGCGAAACTTTACGTTGTTGGATTGAGCATTAGATTGTTCCGGCGTTTTACCAAACGCCGGAACCCCTCGACGCTGCGAGCCCGCCGTTTGGCCAATCTGCCGTTCAATTTCAAAGGCGCGACCAGAAGGTCAGCGCCTCTTCATTTCACGGCACCTTGGCTCAAACGGCGGGCTCTCGCTGACTTTTGCTCTACCTGCGGCGGTTCCGCTGGCGTCGGCTTCATCTGCAAGCCTTAGCAGCTCCGTCTTACCGTTGACATTGCGGCATTTGCCCAGATAAAACCTGCCAAAATAAACCCGTCCTTTTTTGGCAGGTTTTAAAGCTCCACACTTTCGGCACCGTTGATGTTTAGGTCGCGCTCGTAGAAAGCCGTGAGGGCACGGATCGCGTACATCACGTCGCGCACGCCACCGGTCTCGTAGCTCGAGTGCATGGCCAGCTGCGGCAGGCCCACGTCCACGGCGTGCATGCTCGCCTGCATATTGGACAGATTGCCGAGCGTGGAGCCACCCGCCATATCGCTCTTGTTGGCAAAGGCTTGCGTGGGCACGTCTGCGTCATCGCAGATGGCCTGGAACACTGCGCGGCTAAAGGCATCGGTGCAGTAGTGCTGGTTGGCGGCTTCCTTGATGACGATACCGCCGTTGAGCACGACCTGGTTGTGGGCATCGCACTTTTCGGCGTGGTTGGGATGCACGGCGTGCGCGTTGTCGCAGCTCACGAGCATCGAGGCGGCAAGCGCACGGTGGTACGACTCGTCATCAAAGCCCAGCGACCCGTTAATGCGACGCAACGCATCGGCCAAGAACGTCGACATGGCGCCCTGCTTGGTCTCGGAGCCAACTTCCTCGTTGTCGAAGCAGCAAAAGACCGAGATGTCATGCGCATTCTCGGCGCCCAAAAATGCCTGCAGCGAGGTGTAGGCGCAGGCTAGGTCGTCGAGCTTGGGCGTCGAGATAAACTCGTCGGCCCAGCCCCAAATGCGCGCGTCCTGACGATTGACCAGAAACAGATCGCGGCCCAGAATCTGCTCGGGCTCGACGTCCAGTTCGTCGGCGATCAGAGCATCAAAGTCGCCCTGCTTAAGCTCGCCGGCGCTGATGAGCGGGCACAAGTCGACGGCGCGGTTGGGTGCAAAGCCCTCATTGACGCCACGGTTCATATGGATAGCAAGGCTCGGAATGATAGCGACCTCGCGCTCGGTGGCAAGCAGGCGGCTCTCAATACGGCCGCCCTCGCGCACCAGCACGCGTCCAGCCAGCGCCAACGGGCGATCGAACCAGGTGTAGTCGATCATGCCGCCGTAGGCCTCGGTGTTCAGGCGCAGCGTCTCGCCCGCGCCGTCAAGCTCGGGCACGGCCTTGACCTTAAACGTCGGAGAATCGCTGTGCGACGCCGTGAGCTGAAAATGATAGTCGCCGGCAACGCCGTCCTCGCCCCACGTCGCGGCCAGGTCCTCGCCCACCTTAAAGGCGATAACGCTCGAGGTGTTGCGCTGCGTGTAATAACGCCCGCCCGGCTCGATGTCCCATGCCGCGTTCTCGGGCAGGTAGGTAAAGCCCGCCTCGTCGAGCTCGGCCATAATGGTCGCTGCCGTATGGAACATGCTGGGGCACGCCTCGATAAAGTCGATAAGGTCGTTGGCGGCCTCGATATCGTCGGCCGTCACATGCGCGCGCTCGGGCGTTTCCTGATCCGTCATGCTCTCCCCTTTCGCTGGGTTGATGGTCCCCTCCAGCATACCCCGCCACGCCAGCGCCGCACTCTTCATTCCATGTTTAATCCCGTGCCACTCACCAGGTTGAGCCATCATGCCCGCGCTCCTTTTGCGATAATTACGCTAACAGGACGAGAGGAGCCGTCATGAAGCCACGTAACATTGCCATCGCCTGCGGTGTCGCGGGAGTCGCCGTCGGCCTTGCCGCTGCCACCGGTATCCTTTACCGCAAGCAAATCAAGTCCGCCGCGTCGCTCAAACGCTTGACCGGCTACGCGGATGGCTATGACCTGTACGCAATCGACATCGCCTACGACTACGATCTTGATCGCATCATCGCCGCTGGCGTGCGCGACGACCAGGCCTACATCGATGCCGTGGTGGCGCAGGTGCTGCCCGGTGTGCCGGCACATGTCCAGGCTCCCCAGTTTGCCTGCAGCGCTTTTGTCGCCGTAGATGCCGAAGGCCGCGTGCGCACCGGTCGCAATTACGACTTTAAGGACGACACCTCGGCGCTGCTGGTGCGCAATCACCCACGCGGCGGCTATACCTCCATCGGGTTTGCCGCCCTTAACAACCTGGGCGATAACACTCCGCTTGACTCCGTCGCCGGACGCGCCGCCGCACTCATGGGTCCGTTTGCCCAGCTCGACGGTGTTAACGAATGCGGCGTGTCCGTTGCCGTACTCACCCTGGATTCCAAGCCCTGTGACCAGGACACGCAACGCCCTGTCATCAATACCTCGCTCGCCATCCGTCTGGTGCTCGACCGTGCCGCCACCACGCAAGAAGCTGTCGACCTGCTTTCCGCCTACGACATGCACGCCATGGCAGGACGCGATTATCACTTCTTTATCAACGACGCCACCGGTGACGCGCGCGTAGCAGAGTGGGATCCGCACGATCCGGACCGCGCTTTCAAATCGACTCCTGTACGCCAGGTTACGAACTTCTACCCCTGCTATGGCGACGAAGTGCTGCCCAACCAAAAGAACGGCGAGCTGGGCCATGGTAAAGAGCGCGCCGTCGCAATTGCCGATGTCCTTGACGCCCATGTCGGTGCCCAGGACGAAACGATTGCCTGGGAAGCCCTGCGCGCCGCAGCGCAAGAGCCCAATCCGGAAGACATCACCAGCAATACGCAATGGTCGGTCGTCTTTGACAATACCGAACCCGCCGCCGCTATTACGCTGCGCCGCCACTGGGGCGACGTCGACGCCTTCGCGCTGTAAGGAGCCAGGCCCGTCGACCTTACGCTCGCCTGACGTTGTTTACATTTCTATACGCTTGAGCTAACACGTTTTACCCCCGTATCAACAGTGTGCGGGGGTAAACTTATGCGCATGTTATAACTTGCCCGGAAGGATTCATCATGCTTAGGATCGGTCTTCTTACCAGTGGCGGCGACTGTCAGGCGCTCAACGCCACCATGCGCGGCATCGTCAAAACGCTTATGACCAATAGCGAAGAACCTATCGAGATCTATGGTTTTGAGGACGGCTACCAGGGCCTTATCTACAGCAGGTTCCGCGTCATGACGCCTGCCGATTTTAGCGGCATCCTCACCCGCGGCGGCACCATTTTGGGCACGAGCCGCACGCCGTTCAAGCGCCTGGACATTCCCGAGGCCGACGGTGTCGAGAAGGTGCCCGCGATGGTCCACACCTATCACAAGCTGCAACTCGACTGCCTGTTTATGCTGGGCGGCAACGGCTCCACCAAGACTGCCAACCGCCTGCGCGAAGAGGGCCTCAACGTTATCGCTCTGCCCAAGACCATCGATAACGACACCTGGGGCACCGAAATGACGTTTGGCTTTACGAGCGCCATCGATGTCGCCACCAAGTGCATCGACGACATCCACACCACCGCCTCGAGTCACGGCCGCGTGTTCGTTATCGAGATCATGGGCCACAAGGTTGGCTGGATCCCGCTGTACGCCGGCGTCGCGGGCGGCGCGGACGTCATCCTGATTCCCGAGATTCCCTACGACATGGGTAACGTCATCAAGACCATCGAGCATCGCATGGAGACCGGCAGCCGCTTTACGATCGTGGCCGTCGCCGAGGGCGCTATCTCCAAGGAGGACGCGGCGCTGCCCAAGAAGGAGTACAAGAAGAAGCTCGCCGAGCGCACGAGTCCGTCGATTGTCTACGACATTGCCAAGGAGATCGAGGCCAAGACCGGTCGCGAGACCCGCGTCGCCATCCCCGGCCACACGCAGCGCGGCGGTCAGCCCGACGCCCAGGACCGCATCTTTGCGACCCAGTGCGGCGTTGAGGCGGCACTGGGCTGCCTACGCGGCGAGTTTGGCTACATGATTGCCCTGCGTGACGGCAAGATGTGCCACATGCCGCTCGAGGAGGTCGCCGGCAAGCTCAAGTTTGTCGATCCCCAGAGCGACCTGGTACGCGAGGCCAAGGCGCTGGGCATCAGCTTCGGCGACGAATAGCCTCGGCCGAAATCCATCCCATCGGGCCCTCCGACCCCGACCGACGATTTCGATTTGGCTCCTCCCTTGACTCCGTCAAAGGTCGCCAATCGAAATCGTCGGTCGGGGTCGGAGGGCCCTGCGTTTACATGCTCGCCGAGGCTATTCGTCTTCTTGCTGCGGGTGCCTAGGGCAGGAGGCGCCGTGCATTTTTGGGAGTTTTCAGCAGCCGAGGGTGCCTGCATACTGAATTTTGGGCGAAAGGCAGGCGCCATGGGCCACATCTTGTAAAAACGAGCGGCTCTTGAGGCGTTGGGAGCTCAGAATCAGGGCTTTCAGCGCAGTTTTGTGCGCCCGCTCCCATACTCGTGGACTCCGGAATGCTGAATTCTCCGGAATTTGCACGCCGCCCCTGGGGGTACCTGCGGGTAAAAAGCAACCGCCCCGCCAAAATATGCATTCTGCGGGGCGGTTTATACAAAAAAGCGACTGCGGCACGTCACAGCTCGCTACAACTTGAATCCAAGAACAGGTTACTCGGCGCTCTTGAGGGCACCGACCATATCAATCTTGTTGAGGGTTCGGTTGGTGACGAGGTTGACGATAATCGTAAAGCCAAACGAAAGCACCACAGCGAGCACGAAACTCAGCGGCTCGACCTCAACATCAAAGTACAGCGACGGCATCTGAAGAACGTACGTAAAGCTCTCGGCAAGCAGGCCACCCAGCGGCACGCCCAGTGCGGTGCCAATCGCCGTAAGGATCAACGTCTCCTTATTGACGTAGTGGTGCACCTCGCCACGGCGGAAGCCCAGCACCTTGATGGTCGCCAGCTCGCGTTCGCGCTCCGAAATATTCGTATTAGACAGCGTAAACACCACCACAAACGACAGGCACGCCGCCATAAAGGTCACAAGCACTACGACCGAATTGATAATCGTAAAGTTCGACTCATAGTTCTCCCAATGCTCGGCCGTACTCGAAATCGTAAGCCAACCGTCACTCTTAAGCTTCTTGCTAAACGCAATCTGGTCGGCCGACGAGCCCTTAAGCAGCACAAAGATGCCGTTAAGACGCGCGCTTCGGCCGAACGCGCGCTCATAGGTGCCCTGCGTCATATAAAGTGTGTTGCCCAAATAATTAAGCGAGATATCGCTAACCTTGACCTTGGTAACATTGAGCGACGAATCCTGGACCTGCGCCGTATCGCCCGGCTGAATCCCCAGCACCAGCTGTGAACTCTTGCTTAAATACACGTCCCCGTCACGCAGGGCGAGCGGTTCTTTGGACTCATCCTCCAGGCGCACGTAATCGCCCAAGTCACCCGTGCGGTCGTCGGGCACCACGATGAGCTGTACGGTCTCGCTCCTACCGCCAAACGTAAAGGTGACGTTGTCGGTCATAATCGGCAGGGTCGAGGTCACGCGTACGCCGGAGTCGCTGGCCGCGCTACGCTCTTCCAGCGCCGCACACGTCTGAGCATAGTCATCGGGATTGGCGACCGCCAGCAAGTCATAGCGCGTGATATGCCCATACTGTTTGGGCGAAAGCGCCACCGACGTATCGCGGATGCCCATACCGCAGATCACGAGCGCCGTGCAGCCGGCGATACCGAAGATGGTCATAAAGGCACGTTTTTTGTAGCGGAACAGGTTACGCGCTGCCACCTTGTTCAAAAAGCCCATGCGGCGCCAAATAAAGCCGATGCGCTCAAGCAAGATGCGCGAGCCGGCTCGCGGGGCCTTGGGACGCATAAGCGAGGCTGGGGTCTCGGCCATCTCGTGGCGGCAGGCGATAATCGTGGCACCCACCACGCCCACGGTAAACAGCGCCACCGAGACGATCGAGGACACGATGTCGTACGAAAGCAGCATCTGGGGCAGTGAGTACATGTCGTCGAACACCGTAAACAGGAACAGCGGCAACCCCACAAATCCGATGATGTTGCCGAGTACGCCACCGAACAGACATGCCCACAGCGAGTAGTCCACGTATTTGGACAGGATTCGCCCGCGTGAATAGCCGAGCGCCTTGTACAGGCCAATGAGCGTGCGCTCCTCCTCGACCATACGAGTGGCGGTGGTAAGGCTGATGAGTACGGCTACGACAAAGAAAATAAATGGGAAAACCGTGGCGATGGCCTCAATCGAAGAGCTGTCGCTCTCGACGCTTGAGTAGCTTGCGATGTTACCGCGATCCTGGATGTACCAAGTGCATTCGCCCAGATCGGAAAGCTCGGCGCGTGCATCGGCAAACTGCTGGTCGGTGGCGGCGCGGCGCTGGTCCAAATCGGCCTGAGCCCGAGCGCGCTCCTCACTGCCCTGGGGCATGCGGTTGATGTTGTCCTGCTCAATCCCAAAGAGCATATTCGCCTGGCGCTCGGAGGCATCCAAGCTTGCCGGCGCGTCGACCGTCAGCTCTTGGGCGCGCACCTTCTCACGCTCGTCGCGAATCTTCTCGATATTACCCTTGACCTCGTTGATCTTTGTCGTGTAGGCATCTGAATAGGAGTTGAGGCTCTTGGCTCCCTCGACGATCACGTGGACCGCGGAGTAGGAAGAAGATGTCGCGGCATCCTCGCTCACATAGAACTTATAGTCCGCAGCCGAAGCAGCGCGAAAGGCGTTGACTGTCGAGTCGGAGCTCACATCAGTAGGATCGAGGACCTCGGCCGTAATGGTGTAATCACCCGCGGCAAACTGGTCCTTGGCGCTTTGGTTCGACGAGCTCGCGTCATTGGCGGCAAAACTCACCGTGTCGCCGAGCTTTTTGCCCGAAGCCTTCAGGAACTTCGAAGTCACCGCGACCTCGCCGGCGCTCTCGGGCAAATCGCCGCTCACCAGCACCGGTTGATCGATATTCTTCCTGGAAAGGCTCTGCACGACTACACGCTCGCGCGTGGTACCCACGGCGGTGTAGGCGGTCTCGGTGTAGATGCCCTCGGCCGTCTCGACGCCGTCGACCTCTTGAATGGCCGCAAGATCGTCGCGCGTAAGGCCATAGGTCGACTGCACGTTAATGTCATAGACATTCTGCTGGTCAAAATAGACGTCGACCGAATCGCGAAGATCCTCGCAGCCCGCCTTAAGACCGCACATCACGCTCACGCCGAGCGCGGTAATGACCACGATAGATAGGAAGCGCTTAAGACTGCCTCGGATTGTGCGGGAGATGCCACGGCGAAAAACCGTCGGCGCCATATCATTTGAGCTTTGAGCGGTACGGTAGGTCGCGAACTCCCGATCGTGACCCACGTGCTCCGTATCGTGGTTTTGGCTGTTTTGGCGATCTTGGTCCATGGGCGCTACCACTCGATCGTCTCGATAGGCACGGGATTTTGCTGGACCGTCTCGCTCTCCACACGACCGCTCTTAAAGCAGATCAGGCGATCGGCCATGGGCGCGAGCGCGGAGTTGTGCGTGATGATGATGACCGTAATGCCCTGCTTGCGGCAGGTATCCTGCAGCAGCTGCAAAATCTGCTTGCCGGTTTTGTAGTCGAGGGCACCCGTGGGCTCATCGCACAGGAGCAGCTTGGGGTTCTTGGCCAGTGCGCGGGCGATGGACACGCGCTGCTGCTCGCCGCCCGAAAGCTGCGCGGGGAAGTTGGCGAGGCGCTCGCCCAGGCCAACCTGGCGAAGCGTTTGCTCGGCATCGAACGAATCGGGGCAGATTTGCGCCGCAAGCTCGACGTTTTCGAGCGCCGTCAGGTTGGGAACCAGGTTATAGAACTGGAAGACAAAGCCGACGTCGGCGCGGCGGTATTCCACGAGCTGCGCCTCATTGGCGGAACTCACGTCGCGCCCATCCACCGTTACGGTGCCGGAAGTCGCCGTATCCATGCCGCCCAGAATGTTGAGCGCCGTGGTCTTGCCGGCACCCGAAGCACCCAAAATGATGGCGAGCTCGCCACGCTCGACCGTAAAGCTCGCGCCGTCCAGCGCGTGAATGCGGGCATCACCCTCGCCGTATGCTTTGACGACGTCTTTGAATTCGATATAAGCCATCGATTAATTCCCATCTGGTCGGATAACTCTTTAGTATTACCCATTTCGCACCGACCAAAAAGGGACAGGTTTATTTTGGCAGGTTTTATATGGGGAAACGAGGGTGCGGGCAGGCACCAGGACTGTCCACGGCAACCATTTGACCCAAACCGTATCCACCGCTATGATGCCACTGCGGAATGAATGTCTCCGTTGGGTGCGCCAGCCAAGCTGCCGCGTTACCCTAAACCGCCTTGTTGCTGATGACTTCTGCTGTTACGTGATGCCCCTAGGCATCACGCTGCGGCAGGAGTCTTTTTTGTTTTGGAGGAGAAGTGTCGGAAAGCAGCGCATCGAGCAGAATCAAACGTCTGCTCAACACCTATAGCGGTCTTGTGCTTATGGGTGCCGTCGGAATCCCCGTCGGTATCATCGTTGGCGCCATCTGCGCGCTCTTTGGACGCGTGCTTTTGGCGATCGGCGCCTTCCGCGACGAGCACATCACCCTGCTCCTCCCCTTCCTCGCCCTTATGGGCCTTGCCATCGTGTTTGCCTACCGCGCTTGGGGCAAGGGCACCGACCGCGGCATGAGCCTGGTATTCGACGTAGGCCACGGGCGTGAGGACGCCATCTCGCCGCGCTTGGTGCCGCTCATTATGCTGAGCACGTGGGGGACGCACCTCTTTGGCGGCAGTGCGGGACGCGAGGGTGTGGCCGTGCAGATCGGTGCAACCGTCTCACATTGGATCGGCCGACGTCTACCTTTCCGAGACCCCGGCAACACGTTTTTGCTTATCGGCATGGCCGCCGGCTTTGCCGGGCTCTTTCGAACGCCCCTTGCTGCCACGGTCTTTGCTATCGAAGTACTGGTCGCAGGACGCATGGAATACCGCGCGCTGTTTCCCGCGCTTACAGCCTCGCTCGCCGCAAGTATGGCCTCCGGTGTCCTGGGACTCGAGAAGTTCGAGGTCGCCGTTGTCGCCTCATGCGCGCTTGACCTCCCCGGTCTTGGACGGCTTGCGGTACTAGGCATCGCGTTTGGTATGGTAGGTGGAGCTTTTGCCTGGTGCCTTGCCCATACCAAGACCCTTGCGGCGCGGCTGCTCCCCAACCCCTATGCGCGCATCGCCGCTATCGGCATCGCGCTATCGGCGATTCTGTTCGCACTGTGGCAGGGTCGATACTGCGGCCTTGGCACCAACCTGATATCGGCGGCGCTCAACGGTAACGGTAAGGTCACCATCATGCCTTGGGACTGGGCGCTCAAATTCGTACTCACCATCGCCACACTTGCCGCAGGATATCAGGGTGGTGAGGTGACGCCGCTGTTTTCCATCGGAGCCAGCCTGGGTGTCGTACTCGCCGGGATTCTCGGCATGCCCGCCGAGTTCTGCGCCGCGCTGGGCTACGCAGCCGTCTTTGGCAGCGCCACCAATACGCTGCTCGCACCCATCCTTATTGGCTGCGAAGTCTTCGGCTTTGGTAATCTGCCGATGTTCTTTATTGTCTGCGTCGTGGCTTACCTGTTCAACATGGATAAGTCGATCTACGCCCTGCAAGAGCGAGCGTAGAAAGATGTCCAAGCAGGTGGTCTCAACCGGAAACGACGTCCCACTCTGAGGCTGTATTCCGGGACACGGTTTCCGCTTGGGACGCCATTCGGAAAGCGCATCCCGCTTTAAAACGGAATTCCGGGACGTGGTTTCCGTCTGAGTCTCCATTCGGAAAGCGTGTCCCGTTCTTTCACGGCATCTTGGCTATGCAAAGCGCTCGAACGTTATTCCTCGTACGCGCCCTCAAGCCGAAGCAGCCACTCCTTGCGATCGAGCCCGCCGGCATATCCGTTAAGCGAGCCGTCGGCGGCAACCACGCGATGGCACGGCACGATAATCGAAATAGGGTTGCGAGCGACCGCAGCCCCCACCGCACGAGGAGACACAACGGGGTCCTCGTTCCCCGGCACCCGATGGCGGGCGGCGACACGAGCCGCAATCTCGCCATACGTGGCGACCTCGCCACGCGGAATAGAAAGCAGCTCAAACCAGACTTCACGCTGAAACGCCGTACCGATCATATGCAACGGCGGCGTATACAGAGGCTCCTGCCCTGCAAAATAAGCATTCAGCCAAGCCCACGAACGCTCAAGCACCGAAGAAGCCGCACCATGAGCCGGACTCGCCGACGACATGCCACCAGCACCGGAAACCGCATCGGCCCCTTCAACATGTTCGGAGTCTTCCCGGAGAAGCGTGGAGCCAAAGTGCTCCTGCCCCTCAAACCAAAGCCCCGTCAGACCGCGGCCATCAGCGGCAAGCAGGATTTCGCCCAAAGGCGAAGCAAACGTCGTCGTGACCACCAGCGGCTCCTTTCAAAACTCCGCACCATAATACCGCGAATTGTGCAGACGACTCCGCAGATACGTCTGGGCAGGAACGCAATTGCTTAAGCGAGGACACTTTCCCCAATCAAGCGGAGAAGACGCGGGGCTTCGACGCCAAAGCGGTACCCCTACCAGCTGAGCTCTAATACTTTTCCCGAGAAGTGAACGAGTAAAAACGAGGCCCCGGAGCATCCACACTTTTTGATTACAAAACCGCAGGATTCGCGCAGCAAAGCCGCAGGAAATAGCGGTCAAAATATGCCAATGCTTCGGGGGTCCAAAATAGGTCGTTCACTTCTCGGGAAAAGTATTCAACTTCAATTCACCCCAACCCCAAAGTCGCCTCAGGCAGCAGGCGCGAAGCGCCGCAGCTGCCGTCACGGACCCGCAGTCCCCAAAGGAGGCAGGCGCAAAGCGCCGAGACCGCCGCCGGGACCAGGGCCCGCAACGGCCACGCGCCCTCACATCAGCCCAGCGGCCCCAACCAACAACGGCCCCATCGCAGGCCGCTCGCAGCCGAGTCACCGCAGGCGGGGCCGGGCTCAGCTTTCAGAACACTCCGCAGACCAGTGCGGCGCCTTGTCCGCGGCTCCGAAGGAGCAGGACAAGGCGCCGCACATGATCGAGGACGTTCTGAAAGCTGAGCCCGGCCCCCGCCGGACAGTTCCACCGCTACTCGCAGAGCAGCTTGGCGATCTGGACGGCGTTGGTTGCCGCGCCCTTACGGATTTGGTCGCCACAGCACCAGAAGGTGATGCCACGCGCGGCCTCGGGGTTCGAGATGTCGCGGCGCACGCGACCGACCCAAATCAGGTCCTGGTCGGAGGTGTCCATCGGCATGGGGAATCGGTCGTGCGCATCCTCGGCACCCAGGTCGTCGACCAGCTTGACACCCGGGGCAGAAGCCAGCGCAGCACGGGCTTCCTCGACCGTAATGTCGCGCTCAAACTCGAGCGTAATGCTCTCGGAGTGCGAGCGCAGCACAGGCACGCGCACACAAGTGCAGTTCACGCGCAGCTCGGGCAGGTGCATAATCTTGCGACCCTCGTTTTGCAACTTCATCTCCTCGGAGGTAAAGCCCTCCTCCTTGACGCCGCCAATCTGCGGAATCAGGTTGCTCGCCAACTGGGCGGCAAATGCGCGCGGCTCGGGAATCTCCTCGCCACGACCCAGGGCGGCCAGCTGGGCCTCGAGCTCGGCCATACCGGGAGCACCAGCGCCCGAAGCCGCCTGGTACGTCGAGACGATCATGCGCTTCACGCCGGCGAGCTTGTGCAGCGGCCAGGTGGGAACCAGGCCGATGATAGTTGCACAGTTAGGGTTAGCGATAAGGCCGTGATGCCACTTGATGTCGTCGGCATTGATCTCGGGCACGACGAGCGGCACCTCGGGATCCATACGGAAGGCGTGGCTGTTGTCGACCACGACGGCGCCACGCTTGACGGCCTCGGGCAGCAGCTCCTTGGCGATATCGTCGCCGGCAGCGCCGAGTACGATGTCGCAGCCCTCAAAGGCCTCGGGGCAAGCCTCCTCAATAACAACCTGCTCGCCGCGGAACTCAACGGTCTTGCCCGCAGAGCGCGCGCTCGCCAGCAGCTTGAGCTTGCCAACCGGAAACTCCTGCTCGTTGAGGCACTCGAGCATCTGGGTGCCCACGGCCCCCGTCGCGCCCAAAATAGCAACCGTGTACTGTTTCATGCTTCCCCCTTTAAAGGTTGTGGCTTTTGCCCGCACGCCGAGCAGGCAGGATATTCTTGCCCAGTGTATACAAGAACGGGGCGGACACGAAACCCACCCCGTCGAAACGAAACCGAAACGAAACGCCCCGCGCTAGATTTTTTGGAACATGCCTCAAAAACCCACTCATGCGCCAAAAGGTAGATTTCTAGACATATCCCAAAAATCTACCGGGATGGTCGCTATTTGTGGAGGGCAGCCAGGGCGGGTTCAATCGGTGCAGGAGCCTCCAGATCGGAGACCTTCACAATGCCGTTCTCGTCGGAGAAGGCACGGTAAATGGTCTGAATCGCCAGGTCGAAGTCCTTATCCTCGACACCGATAATGATGTTGATCTCGTCGCAGCTCTGCGAAATCATGCGCACGCTCACGCCAGCCTGGCCGAGCATGCCAAACAGGTGGCCAGAAATACCTGCGCGGCCGCGCAGGTTACGGCCGACGGTCGCGATGAGCGCCAGGCCCTCGACAACCTCAATCTCGAGCGGCTCAACCTCCTGCTGGATGTCGCCCACGAGCGAGTACAGCGAATCGTGCACATCCTGCTCCTGCACCACGGCGCCAAAGCGGTCGACGCCGGTGGGCATGTGCTCGACGGAAACGTCATAGCGCTCGAAGACCGAAAGTGCACGGCGCATAAAGCCGACGCGGGGCTTGGTGCGATCGCGGGCTACGTTGATGGCGACAAAACCGCGCTTGCCGGTCACGCCGGTAATGATGGGCTCCGCCTCGCCCTCATCAGCCGTCTCGCTAATGATGGTGCCGGGGTCCTGCGGCGCATTGGTGTTCTTGATGACCAGCGGAATACCCGCCTCGCGCACGGGGAACACGGCCTCCTCGTGCAGGACGCTTGCGCCCATGTACGAAAGCTCGCGCAGCTCCTCGTAGGTAACGCGCGCAATGGGCTGAGCCTCGGGAACAATACGCGGATCGGCAGAGTAGAAGCCCGAAACGTCGGTCCAGTTCTCGTAAAGGTCGGCGTCCAGACACTTGGCCAGGATCGAGCCCGAGATATCGCCGCCGCCACGATCGAGCAGCTTAATCTGGCCCTCACGCGTCGCGCCGTAGAAACCGGGCATAACAAAGCCGCCCTGCTGACCGTACTCCTGCACCAGCTCGGAGGTGCGGTTCATGCTGAGCGTACCGTCGTGATGGAACGCCACAACCGTCGCGGCGTCCAGGAACGGCAGGCCCAGGTACTCGGCCATCAGGCGAGCGGTGAAGTACTCGCCGCGGCTCACAAGCTCCTCGGTGGAGTAGCCGCCCGAGCGGGCGCGCTCGGCAAAGGCCGCGAACTCCTCACGGATGGGATAGGTGAGCTCCAGCTCGTCAGCGATATCAAAATAGCGCTGGCCAATGTCCTCGAGCAGCTCCTCACACGACACGTGATACTTAACGTGCGCGTTAACCAGGTAGAGCAGGTCGGTCACCTTGGTGTCGCCCTTAAAGCGGCGACCGCAGGCGGAAACCACCACAAAACGGCGGGCCGGGTCGGCATCGACGATGGCCTTGATCTTCTTAAAGTGTTCGGCGTCGGCGACCGACGAGCCGCCAAATTTGGCAATCTTAATCATGGGCTGGAGGTTACCTTTCTAAAAGCCTCTGCGAACCTGTTTTGCGCGCTCTGATACCATGGTTTCACCGATTGGGACCAAGGCATCCGAGGAGCAGTGTTATATGGGAACTTATCATAGTACACGAGGACGCACTTTATCGTGCTCAAGTAAGGTGGCAATCCGCACCGGCATCGCTCCCGACGGGGGTTTGTTTGTCTCGGACGAGCTCGGCACCCAGCAGGTCGATATCAGCTCGCTTGCAGATAAATCGTACTTTGAAATCGCTCAAGATGTGTTGGGAATGTTACTGAATGATTACACGGGCGAAGAAATTTCGGCCTGTGTGAATGAGGCATATCGCGGCACGTTCGCGAGTGAAGAGGTTACGCCGCTCGTCAAACTCGACGCTGCGCCGGGCGCTGACGCCCCTCAGACCTATGTGATGGAGCTCTTTGGCGGCCCCACGAGTGCCTTTAAGGACGTCGCCCTGCAGATGCTCCCCCGCCTCATGGCCCGCACTTCCGCCAAGGACGGCGGCGCCGAGCGCATCATGATCGTCACCGCCACGTCGGGCGACACCGGCAAGGCCGCACTCGCCGGTTTTGCCGACGCTCCGGGCACGGGCATCACCGTCTTTTATCCCGAAGGCAAAGTCAGCCGCGTGCAGAATCTGCAGATGTCCACACAGGAAGGCGATAACGTCGCCGTCTGCGGCATTCGCGGCAACTTCGACGATGCCCAGAGTGCCGTCAAGCGCATCTTTGCCGATAAGGAGCTTGCCGAGCGCTTGGAGGCCGCCAGAACGGTGCTTTCGAGTGCCAACTCCATCAACGTCGGCCGTCTGGTGCCGCAGGTCGTCTACTACTTTGCCGCCTATGCGCAGCTGTTGCGCGCCGGCGCCATCGAGGCCGGCGACGCTGTGGAGTTCTGCGTACCGACCGGCAACTTTGGCGATATCCTGGCCGGCTACTATGCCAAGCGCATGGGTTTGCCCGTCGCCAAGCTCATTGTCGCGAGCGACAAGAACAACGTGCTGGCTGACTTCCTGACCACCGGCGTCTACGACCGCAACCGTCCGTTCTTCACGACCATCTCGCCGTCGATGGACATCCTCATCAGCTCCAACCTGGAACGCATGCTCTACTTCCTGTCCGATGGCGACTGCGAGCTTGTTGCCGGCCTTATGGAGCAGCTGGCAAAGACTGGTCACTATGAGGTTCCCGCCGACCTGCTGGCAAAGATTCAGAGCGTCTTTGGCTGCGGCTGGGCCAGCGAGGACGAGGTGCGCGCTGCCATCAAGAGCTGCTGGGATGCGAACGGCTACGTGATCGACCCGCACACCGCTTGCGGCTATCACGTCTTTGAAAAGGTCGCTCCCGCCGAGGGGGCCAAGGCCCGTGTGCTGCTTTCGACCGCCAGCCCCTACAAGTTCCCGCGTGCCTGCTGCGATGCTCTGGGTCTCAACGTTCCCGAGGACGACTTTGAGGCCATGCGCGTGCTCGAGCAGGCCACCAATACGGCCGCACCGGCACAGCTCGCCGAGCTCGAGTCCAAACCCGTCCGCTTCGAAGACGTCTGTGACGTCGATGAGATGGCAAGCTACGTCGAGTCTGCAGCAAAAAAGATGGCTACCAACTAAAACCCTCATTAGGCGCCGGCGAAAGCCGGCGCACCTTCTTTTATCAGATAACCCCCGGGATGATGACGAACGCGCACAGCGTGCCTGGCTGTTTAGTTCGTCGCGAGTTCCGCACGCAAAGGAAAGCACTTAATGTGCTTTCCGTCTTGCGCAGGACTGCCCGAGCAGCGAACTAAACAGCCAGGCACGCCAGGAGGACCCACATGATCAAAATCACCGTCCCAGCAACCAGCGCCAACTTGGGCATCGGCTACGACACCCTCGGCATGGCCGTCAGCCTCTACTCGCACTTCACCTTCGAGCGCGCTGACAAGCTCACCATCACGGGCTGCCCCGAGGAGTTCCAAAACGAGAACAACCTGGTCTACGTCAGCTTTGTCGATGCGCTGGCCGCATGGGGCGAGCCGGCTTTTCCCGTTGCCATCGACATTCAAACCGATGTACCCGTCGCTCGCGGCCTGGGTTCCAGCTCCACTTGCGTCGTCGCTGGCATTATGGCCGCCGCCGCACTGACAGGCCACACCGTCGACCGCGCTGAGCTCGTCCGCATTGCCACCGAGGTCGAGGGCCATCCCGATAACGTCGCTCCCGCCATCCTGGGCGGCGCCGTCTGCTCCTTTACGCCGACCGATTCGCTCCCCCAGTGCCTGCGCTACGAGGTGAGCGATCGCTTGCGTTTTATTACCGTGATTCCGCCCTACGAGGTTCACACGAGCGAGGCGCGCAAGGTCGTGCCGCAGGAGATTCCGCTCTCCACCGCCGTATGGCAAATGGGCCGTATCGCCGGCATGACGCGAGGCCTGGAGGCTGGCGACCTCGACCTGATTGCCGCCGCCAATGACGACCGCATCCAGGAGCCCTATCGTCGTCGCCTGATTCCCGACTACAACGCTGTGCGCGACACCTGCCTTAACGGCGGCGCCAAGACCATCTGGATCAGCGGTTCGGGCTCTACCCTTATGGCTGTGACCGACGACACCATCGTGGCAAAATTCCTGCAGGTCAAGCTGCGTGAGCAGTTCCCCAAGTGTGAGACGCACATTCTGACGTGCGACACCGAGGGCGCTCAAATCGAGTACCTGTAGCGCCCTGTCTCATTGCTCTCACCGGTCTCCTTGGGGCTTCCCCTGAAAACGTCCTCGATCATGAATTGCCCCGTCGTGCGCTTCGCGCGACGGGGCAATTCGATCTGCGGATTGTTTTCAGGGGAAGCCCCAAGGAGACCTACGCGACCTCGACAGGATAATCGCATTCGCTGATTTAATATTGCGCTCCTTCGGAGCTGCGGATAAGCGGGCCTCGTGCTGCGGAATGTTTTTAAGGGGATGCCCCCGGGTGGCCCTATGGCAACGTGGCTAGCGATGTCTATAGGGACCCACGCTTTGAAAGGGCGCCGGGCTGAAATTATGGCCCTTTATTGATAGGGGCTCTTGCTAGGCTGTAGCACTTACCAGCAACAGACTTCGACTATGTGCTTGGTTTACGCCGCACTGGGTTCCTTGTATTCGAAGACTGGTTCTAGGAGGTCTTCGATGTTGCAGTGGAGGGCTTTTGCTATGGCTCTCACGCTTGTTACCGAAGCCTCATTGATGTTTCTCTGGCGCTGCTCGTACATTTGGATTGAGCGGAGTGACACACCCGATTCGTATGCTAGGTCTTGTTGGGTTTTCTTAAGCTTCTTTCTTGCTAACGCAAGTTTGGTTTGCCTGGACGCTTTTTTCGCCATATCGCAGACGAGGCGAACCACTCGTTCCTCCGAGGCTTCGTGCCAGGGGTAATACAGACTGCGCAGCACATCAAATGGAACGACATGCAGCAAATCTTCGAAAGACTCTCCTAGGCGCCACTGCAGGTATGCCAGCATCCAGCCCGCCCAATATTCCGGCGTCTTCTCAAATCGATAGGTGCAGTCCGGTATAGGCCTGTTTTGATAGCCCGACCTTTCAGCGATAAGCGCGAACAGCTCAACACCCGATTTCCCCGACACTACCCATGCGTTGCCGCGTTCAAACTCGCGAGCAACCCCGCTCAGGCAAAAGAGTTCAGCAACTTCAGATCCTTCTGCTCCATAGTCATTGACGGCATAGTCGAAGCAGTCGCCGAGGTTGTTCATTGCGTCCTCGAGGTAGTAGACGGGATATGTCCTACTCGGTCCACGATCTGTCAACTCTTGGATCATTTAAATCAACCCTCCCTGCCATTAAATCCCTAATGTCGATACCTTCGGAATCGAACCCATTGACCGTATCCAAGTATTTGCGTCGAGCATTCTGCTCTCGCTCAAAACGCTTGGGATAAAACTCAGACCCCGAAGCCCGCTTCCAATCGCAGAATCTAATCATCGAAAATGCGCGCTCGCTCATAAGGGCATATTGGATACCCAAATCACCCAAGCACATGATACGTTGCAGCTGTCTGAGCGATATCATGCCGCTGACAAACTGTCTTGCAAACGAAAAATAGGAGTCGTCAGCACGATAGCCTCGAATAACGTCATAAGGAGATGTATCAATTAAGCAGTTATCAAGTAGATAGCGAAGCCCTTCACGCGCCAATGGCGTCGAAACATTGAACTCTCTGTTATTCGCCAGAATTGCAAGCCAATTGAGGATTGAAAACTCCCCAGACTCCAAATCCAAGACCGAAAGGCCATCTAAATCAAGCTCATATCGATTGGCAACGCCATCAGACTCGGTCCGGCATGCCCATTCCATCGCCATTTCCTCATGTGGCGTGCAATAAAACCCGCGACCATAGTCATTGAATTGTCTGCATTTATCCAACGACGGACATTCGACAACAACCTCCGACCCGTGCCAAAGCTCCATATCGACCTCCAAATAAAAATATCACCCCAGTGATAGTGTACCAACAACTATCACTGGGGTGATATAGATGGATGAAAACTATTGTCTGCCAAGAGCCCCTACTAGAGGCAGGCCTCGGCAATGCGGCGCTTGAGCTCGTCGATGCCGGTGCCGGTCTGGGAGCTTGTGATGATTACGTTTTCGGCCGGGACGTTGAGTTGCTTTTTGATGGCTGCCGCTTGGCGTGCCTGCTGGGTGCGGCTGAGTTTGTCGGCCTTGGTGAGGCAGACGATAAAGTTGAACTCGTTGCCCTGCAGGTAGTCGATCATGTCATGGTCGAGCTTGCTGGGGTCATGGCGAATGTCCACCAGCGACACAACCAGGTTAAAGCTGCGCTCGGAGTCGAAGAAGTCGCCGATGAGCTCGGCCCAGCGGTCGCGCTCGGCCTTGGAACGACGGGCGAAACCGTAGCCCGGCAGGTCCACAAAGTGCACGTCGTCGGCCTCGAAGAAATTGATATTGCTCGTCTTGCCCGGCGTGCTCGAAACCTTGACCAGGTTCTTGCGGCCAAAGAGCTTGTTCATGATGGACGACTTGCCCACATTGGAGCGGCCCACAAAGCTCACCTCGGGACAGGTGGACTCGGGGATCTGCGAAACCTTGCCGTAGCTGGCGACGAACTTGGCAAGCTGGTAGTTAATGGAATCGGCCATGGATACTCCTTGGTCGTAGGTTCTTACAATAGGGGTGCACGATTACGCAGCGGCGATGCAGCGGACGATATCGAGTGTAATGCCGCTCGCGGTGCGGGCGTACTCGTCCAAATCGAACTCTCGCTCGCAAAACGCGTCATATGCCTCGTCACAATTATCGCTGATAGCACGCAGCACCAGACAATCGACACCGTTCTTGGCTGCAATATGGGCAATCGCAGCACCTTCCATCTCAACGCAATCGGCATGCGTCGCCTCGATGGCGGCGGTGCGCATGGCGTCGCCCGTTACAAAGCGGTCGCCTGTAGCGATAGTGCCAACCAGGAACTGTTTAGGGTCCTTCTCCGCAGCGGAATCAGAAGCGTAAGCATCGATAAACCCATGTTCGGCAAGCACGGTGGTGGCGATGTCAACCAGAGCCGGTGTCGAGGCAAACTCCTCAAGCTCCGGCGCCGACTCGGCGATGAGCGCCGTGTCGGTATCCAGATAGCGCAGGCACTTGCCAATAACCACGTCATTGATATGGAGTTTGGAGTTTAAGCCACCCGCAATGCCCGAAAACACAACGGCCTGCGGAGCATATTTGCTGATGAGATGCTGTGTTGCACCAGCGGCGTTTACGGTTCCCATGCCAGCGGTCGTGGCGACCACTGACAGACCGTTGAGCTCGCCGCTTACAACGCTCAAGCCTGCCTCTTGCGACACATGGGCACCGTTCAGTTCTTCTTTAATCTGCGCAACCTCTTTTTCGAGTGCACCGATGATTGCGATGGTAGGCATACCATCCCCCAAACCTGTGAAAACTGTTTATCCACGGTATGGTACCAGCATTTTGACTCAACCGCGCAATACGAAGCCGTTAGGCCAGCGCAGCGCGGGTATCGTAGAGCGCCTTGGCGATGGCGGCCACGGCCTCACTCGAACGGTCACTCCACGGCATCGATGACATGATGCTCATAATGTAGGTGTCGCCATCGACATCGATGAGGCCAGCATCGCACGTCGCATTGCAACCTGCCTCGCTGATCCAGCCGGCTTTGTTACGCACCATGGCATGGTCGTCCGCAATGCCGTCACGGATAAAGGACCGGGTCGTAGAGGCCAGAAGGCCCGACAGCCATTGCGACGTCTCGCTCTCACGGATCAAATACTCGCTCATCTCGCGCCACAACTTGGCCGAGGTGCGCGGGCAATAGGTGGGGAAATCGCTCATTGGATCGAGCGCGACCTCGTCTTCGACGCCGAGTGCGGCAATCCAATCCTCGTAGCCATCTTGATCAAACGTTGCACGCAACGCGACAAACGAGTCGTTATCCGAGTTGACGACCGAGGTCTCAATCAGGTCGCGAACCGTCAGCCAGCCCATACTGTAGCCGCCATAGGTGCCCAGAGTATCATCGAGCGATACTTGCCCTGTCTCGACCAGTAACTCGCAGACGTAGAGTACATAGAGCGCCTTGTAGCTGCTCGCACCGTACACCTCGGCGTTCGCGTTATACGTCACGCCCTTGCCGCTCGACAGATCGTAAAACACCACGCCCACGTCGCCCAATTCCTGGGCCTGATCAAGGGTATCTTGGAGCGCGGCGAGGCTCTCATCCTCCAGGGCGGGGATCTGGTCATCAACCAGTGAGAAGGTCTGCACGGTATCGCCTGAGGGAATATCGTTAAAGTCCGCCTTCGAAAGCCTCGTCTTGAGGCTCGCTGTCGACAGGGTTTGATTTGCGGTGGCTTTAGATTTAGAGACCTTTTTGTTTTGCGTCTGTACCGTTGACGCATCTGAGTGTGCCGTTCGCTCCGACGCGTAGGTTTTAGCGGTAATTCCGAGGATAATAACCGCCAACGTTAGCATCCCAACGGCGGCAATCTTCGTCACGCGGATGCGAGCGTCGGCAAGGCCACGCGAAGACGTGCCCTTCGTCTCATATCTGCTGCTATGCTGCGGCACATGCTCGTCCCGCGATGCGTCGTTTCGCACGTGGTCTCCTGGCTGCTCCCGTTCATATACGAGCAGCATAATACCGAGCAGGCATTTCTTTCCAAAGATATTCAGAAGCGTTTAAGGTGTCTTTAAAGAAACCACAAGCGTATTTATCCAAATGGCACGATTCTGTTGCACATCTCACCGCAACCCAGAGAGCAGTCTTTTTGGGACGGGGCTCTTTTAGCTACTTCTCCACCCTACCGGCCCCAAATGAGCTACCCCTAGCCGATAGCGTTTTTGAGTTCCGCGCGGCGCTTTTTCATGCCCGTCATGACGGCGTTGCGCAGCTCGGGCATGCGCGCGGTATCCATCTGTGGAACGCCCTCGAGCTTATAGGGAATCCCCAGCTGCTCATACTTGACGACGCCCATCGTGTGATACGGCAGCATTTCCAGGCCCACCACGTTATGCCAC
This sequence comes from Collinsella sp. HCP28S3_E12, assembly GCF_052065595.1. NCBI lineage: Bacteria > Bacillati > Actinomycetota > Coriobacteriia > Coriobacteriales > Coriobacteriaceae > Collinsella > Collinsella sp. HCP28S3_E12. Next base: position 179,079 of record NZ_JBQHTS010000001.1, on the reverse strand, counting down.
GGGGCAATCAGACGACCGAGTGCCTCGCACTCCTCTGCCGTGTCGGTAATGCCCGGTACTACCACGTGACGGATAACGACCTTGATCCTGCGACGCGCCAGCTCATCGCCAAACGCCAGGATGCGCGCAGGATCGCAACCGGTCAGCTTTTTATGCTCGACGGGATCGGCGTGTTTAATGTCGAGCAGCACCATATCGGTCTCGTTGAGTACGGCATCGAACTTCTCGGGATGCGTGGGGTCGAACGCATAGCCGCAACTATCCAAGCAGGTATGTACTCGACCATCGGGGTTGTTGTGCATTGCGCGGAACAGGTCGGCCAAAAACTCAGGCTGCAGGAGCGGCTCGCCGCCGGATACCGTAATACCACCGCTGCGGTAAAACTCATGGTTGCTCTGGAACTCGTCCATCAGGTGCTCGACGGTCACCATGGTGCCGCCGTTAACCGACCAGGTATCGGGGTTGTGGCAATACGCACAGCGCATGGGGCAGCCCTGAACAAACACCACAAAGCGGATGCCGGGTCCATCGACCGTTCCCATCGTCTCGATCGAATGCACGCGGCCCAGGGCAAACGCGGAGTCCTCAGGACGAGCGTCCATACCCTCGAGCTTCATCTCAGCCATTCCCGATACCTTGCCTCTCATTGGTTTTTAGATACATAAATGCCAGAGTCATTCTAGCCTATATGTTTGATGGCGAAACGGTTTAGCGGTCAATTGGATTGTCCTATTTGGCCCCATGCAAAAGCGGCGGGAAGGTTGTCGCAACCCGCCCGCCGCCGCGGCAATAGAAATCGATAGACGCCAGGCGTTACGCCTTGAGCGTGAGCACCGCGCCGAAGGCGGTCGGGCCGCAATGGCTCGAGATGACGCCGCCGACCTGAGTCCAGGTAACGTCCTTAAAGCCCAGGTCGTGCGCATAGACTTCCATGTCGTCGCGCAGCTCCTCGGAAAGGCCTACCGAATACGCCAGGCCAATGTGCGAGTAGTCAATTTCGCCCTTCGCAACCATGTGGTCAATAAAGGCGCGGGCGCACTTGAGCATAGAGCCGCGAAACTTCTTGGTCGCCACGAACTTGCCACCCGTTACCTCGATGCAGGGCTTAATCTTGAGCAGATGGGCGCCTAGGAACGCGACGTTGGACAAGCGACCGCCCGCCTTAAGGAAGGCAAGGTCGGTAGGAACAAAGCCCAGCAACACGCGGTCCATAACGGAGCTCGTAAAAGCAAAGATCTCGTCGACGGTGGCATCGGGATGAGCCTCGATGTATTTGGCGGTCTCGACGACAACAAGCGACTGGCCCACCGAGACAAAACGCGTGTCCATGGAGAACACGTAGTCGCGCCCCTCTGCCGCGATCTTCGAGGACTGATGCGAACAGGTCGTGGCCTCGGAATACGCAAGATGCAAAATGGTCGCGTTGGGCTGCTCGGCGTGAATGCGGTCGTACACGCGAGAGAAATCTGCCGGCGCGCAGCCGCTGGTCTTGGGCATCACGCCAAACTCGTTGCAGCGCGAATAGATCTCGAGCGGATCGATCGAGCCGTCCTCGACGGTCTCGTCACCAATCGTGACATGCATGGGCACACGCACGATGCCGTAGCGTTCGCAGAGCTCTGGCGTCACATCCGAACCAGATTCAACCACGATTACGTACTTGCCCATTCTTATCACGACCCATCTCGACGTTGACTTTTTAATATGTGACGCACGTCCGCCGTCCTGCTACAGAACGGCCTCCAAGCGCCAAAGAGACGCCGTCCCTTGCACAAAACAAAGGACAGCGTCTCCCTGGAAAACTCCGTTCTTAACTGAGATTTTACACGCTTTATTACTAAGTGTTACTTACTCCGCAAACGGTAGCTATACGCGATAAACGGTAGCAAGTAAGTATCCAGAACGCTCAACCCATTAGGAGAGTTCCGCCTAAAGGGTGACTACAAAGGACCCCCGCCGGGGCTGTTTGGGCTACCTCCCAAAACATTCCGCAGGACGCAAGAAGCCCTCGCCGCACGAAGTGCGCAGCGAGGGCTTCTTGCATGTCCGAGGACACCAATTTAATTTAGCGTGGTTCCCTAAAGTGCGATAACGCAGGAGACCCGGCAAGGCCGGGAGCACTTTGCCTCGCAAACATTCCGCAGCCGCGAAGCGGCGAGGACGTTTGAGAGGCAAAGTGCGTAGGCCTTACCGGGTCTCCGGTGGGAGTTGAGTCCCTTTAGAACTTGTTGTGGAAGGTACGCGAAATGACCTCGTCCTGCTGCTCCTTGGTGAGCGTGTGGAAGTTCACGGCATAGCCGGAAACGCGGATGGTCAGCTGCGGGTACTTCTCGGGGTGAGCCTGAGCGTCGAGCAGCGTCTCACGGTTGAAGACGTTGATGTTCAGGTGGTGGCCACCCTTCTCGGCGTAAGCGTCGAGCATGTGGACCAAGTTATCGGCCTGAGTCTCGGAAACTTCAGAAACCTTCATAATGTGTCTCCTTCAATCGATCGGCGCCGGCCGAAACCGGCGCACTAATCAGTAATCGTTATTGTTAGTATAGCACTAACAATAGTTACTCGCCCAGCTGATCAAGGTCGATATCACCAAAGAACACCTGGTCCTCCTTGCCGAGCGCGCCCGGGATGATGGAGAAGGTGTTGGAGATGCCGTCCTGGGCATCGCGGAACGGGAGCTTGGAAACCGAAGACAGCGAAGCGATGGCGCCCTGGCTATCGCGCTTGTGCATGGGGTTAGCACCCGGGGCGAACGGCTGGCCAGCCTTGCGGCCGTCGGGCGTGGAGCCGGTCTTCTTACCGTACACGACGTTGGAGGTAATGGTCAGAACCGAGGTCGTGGGCACGGAGTTGCGGTAGGTGTCGTTCATGCGTATGTACTCCATGAACTGGTGCACAACGTCGTGAGCGATCTGGTCGACGCGGTCGTCGTCGTTACCGTACTTGGGGAACTCGCCCTCGGTCTCGAAGTCGACGATGATGCCGTTCTCGTCACGGACGGGGTGAACCTTGGCGTACTTGATGGCGGACAGGGAGTCAGCCACGACGGAAAGGCCAGCGATGCCCGTAGCGAACCAGCGGTGCACGTGCTTGTCGTGCAGAGCCATCTGGATGCGCTCGTAGCAATACTTGTCGTGCATGTAGTGAATGATGTTCAGCGAGTTGACGTACACGCCAGCGAGCCACTTCATCATGTCGTTGTACTTGGCCATAACGTCATCGTAATCGAGCGTGTCGCCCTCGACGGCGCGATACTTGGGGCCGACCTGCTTCTTGGAGACCTCGTCAACACCGCCGTTGAGTGCGTACAGCAGGCACTTGGCCAGGTTGGCACGAGCGCCGAAGAACTGCATCTCCTTGCCAATGCGCATGGAGGACACGCAGCAGGCGATGCCGTAGTCGTCGCCGTGGTAAACGCGCATGAGGTCGTCGTTCTCGTACTGGACCGAGGAGCTGGCGACAGAAGTCTTGGCGCAGAACTTCTTGAAGTTCTCGGGAAGACGGGTCGACCACAGAACGGTCATGTTGGGCTCGGGGCTGGTGCCCATGTTCTCGAGCGTGTGCAGGTAGCGGAAGCTCATCTTGGTAACGAGCGTACGGCCGTCAACACCCATGCCGCCGATGGACTCGGTGACCCACTGCGGATCGCCGGTAAACAGGGCCTGGTACTCGGGGGTACGGGCAAACTTGACCATGCGGAGCTTCATGATGAAGTGATCCACGAACTCCTGGATCTGCTCCTCGGTAAAGGTACCGTTGGCAAGGTCGCGCTCAGCGTAGATGTCGATGAACGTAGAGGTACGGCCGATGGACATAGCGGCGCCGTTCTGCTCCTTGACGGCAGCGAGGTAGGCGAAGTACATCCACTGGATGGCCTCCTGCGTGTTGGTAGCAGGTTTGGAAATATCGAAACCATAGGTCTCGGCCATCATCTTGAGCTCGCCGAGGGCGCGGATCTGCTCCTGCAGCTCCTCGCGATCGCGGATGTTGTCGGCGGTCATGACCGTCGGGGTGGAAGCCTTCTGGGCCTCCTTGTCCTTGATCAGGTAGTCGACGCCGTACAGGGCGACACGACGGTAGTCGCCGATGATGCGGCCGCGGCCATAGCCATCGGGCAGACCGGTGATAATGTGAGCCGAGCGGCAAGCACGCATCTCGGGGGTGTAGACATCGAAGACGCCGGCGTTGTGGGTCTTGCGCTCGAAGGTGTAGCGCTCGACGACGTTCTCGTCGATCTTGTAGCCGTGCTGGCTGGCAGCCTGGCAAGCGATGCGGATACCACCGTTGACGTGCAGAGCGCGCTTGAGCGGCTTGTCAGTCTGAAGACCGACGATGGTCTCCTTCTCGCGGTGGGCGTTATCGATGTAGCCAGCGGGGTGGCTCACGATACCCGTGACAGTCTTGGTGTCCATATCGAGGACGCCGCCCTGCTCGCGCTCCTTGAGCAGCAGGTCGAGAACCTCGCCCCACAGCTCCTTGGTACGCTCGGTCGGACCGGCGAGGAACGATTCGTCGCCCTCGTAGGGGGTGTAGTTCTTCTGGATGAAGTCTCGGACGTCAACCTCTCCCGTCCAGATGCCTTCCTTGAAGCCTTCCCATGCCTCCTGCATTGTGTAACCACGCTCCTAGTTACGTATAATGCGGCGCTCTCTCACACCGCTGCTTATTGAATTCTTGAATGTTCGGGTTGAATGACCGGCTTCTTCCGTTCTTCACCACACGTTGGTATAGGAAAAAACGTTTGTCCACCTTGGAACTGCAACCCAAAACCCAAGATTTCACCCGTCTGAGAAGGATAACATAGCCACCCCCTTCATCAGGGCTGTTATATGTTTCTTTTTTTATACCATTAGGGCGTTTTTAACAAATCCGCAGGAAATGCGAGCGTGAACAACTACCGTTCACCGATTTGTTTGGTATTTTTCCTTGCCTTTGTACGACGTTCACTCTAGCTGTTATGCCAGCTTTATCAGGGTAAAGTGTCCCAGAGACCCACAGAAACTGCAGGGCGGCCCCGGGATTTCCCCCGGGGCCGCCCTGTGGCGTGGCTAGTTATTTAGCTTTGATTGCCGCTTGGCATTAAGCGGCTGCGGTGACCCTGTCGGCCGCGGCCTTTTTGCTGTCGCCGTGACCCTGGCCCTCAAAATGCTTGTAGCACCAGCTGGTGACCAGCGGGGTCAAAATGGCCGTCACGATGGCACACGCTGCAACCTGCGCCGTAGCCGTCGCGAGCACGGCGCCACCGTACATGGCCTCGTTGACACTCGCCATGGCGGCAGGCGTGGCCACATTGGCTCCGGCGCAGCTCGAAATGGCCGCACCTGCGACACCCGTACCGCCCGTGAACTTATCGACCGCGATGACGGGAATTGCAAAGACCACCGAGCAGATCACGCCGAGCAGGATGCCGGGAAGACCGCCGTTGATGAGCTGGCCAAAGGTCATGGTCGAACCCATGGCAAAGAAGACGAGCACGATGATGGCGGAAAGTGCCGGAGCCATCATCTTCTTAAAGCTCGGGAAAAGGTTACCCAGAATAATGCCGACGACGATCGGCAGGATGGCGCCCACGAGCGACCAGCCGATCGGAGCCTGGCCAGCAGCGCCGAGCACGATCATTGTGACCGGAGGGCCGACAACGAGTGTGGTGATGGCGACGGCGCCACGTTCGGCCTCGTTGCCCATGGTGCCCATCAGACCAGCGTACATAGCGTTGTTGGCGCCGGTGCAAGCCGCCAGCATCACCATGGCAGAGATGCCAAACAGGTTGTCGTTGAATACATAAAGGATGAGCAGCGACACGGCAACGACCACGATCTGCTTGACAGCGATGATGATGGCGCCGCGTGCAGCGGCGGCAGGCGCACTTTTAAACGAAATCGTCGTACCGACGATGAGCAAAAAAGCGCCCACGAGTGGGCTTGCACCCTGCTGGGTCATGCCAAGCGTAAAGCTGCCGAGCGTTTTGAACAGGTCGGGGAATAGCGTGTTGAGCAAGCAGCCCAGCAAAAGCGGCACCAAAATATTGGCGCCCGGGATGGACGACATCTTAAAGAACGGCTCCTTTGCAGCCGGCGCCTCCACCGCAGTCGATTCACTCATATATATCTCCTTTGGATGCATGCGAATCGTAGCCGCACGCGTCTATGTCAGAAAGAAAGCGACAACCCCGATTCGCCAGGGTCGCCGCCAAACGATTACCGCGGGGTATTACCCGTCCAGGACGATGCCGCCGTCGCAGTCACCGATCTCGCCGTTCACGAAGCTGGCGAGGTCGGAAGCGAAGAACAGCACCATCTGCGCAGGCTCGCTGGCCTGGGCGGCGCGGCCCAGAGGAATACCGTTGATGATGCGCTGAGAGTTCTCGTCAGAAAGGATCGACGTCATGTCGGTAAGCGTGAGCGACGGGCACACAGCGTTGCAGCGGATGCCGAACTTACCGCCCTCCTTGGCGACCGCCTTGGTAAGGCCGTTGACACCGGCCTTGGAGCTCGCGTAGGCCGCGGTGCCGAGCAGGCCGCCGCCGATCTTGCCAGCAACGGAGCTCACGTTGACGATAGTGCCGGCATGTGCCGCCTTAAAGTGCGGGTACACGGCATTCATCATGGTAAAGGTGCCGTTGAGGTTGATGTCGATGGTGCGACGCCACTCGGTGTCGTCGATCTCGTCAAACTTCTTGGTGCTGATGACACCGGCGCAGTTGATCAGGATGTTGGTTTGCGGCAGGTCCGTAAAAATCTGCTCGACGGTCTCGCGCGCCTTGGGCGCATCGGCGACATCGAGCTGATAGAACTTGTTGCCCTCGCCAAGCTCGGCCACAGCCGCCTCGCCCTTAGCAGCGTTCCTTGCGATGAGCGCGACGTGTCCGCCGCCCGCAACGATACCCTTGGCAATCTCGAGGCCAATGCCCTGAGTGCCACCGGTAACGATCGCGGTTTTACCCGTGAAGTCAAATGCCATGACTCCAACCCCCTTGATTCAGATGTCTCCTTGCGGGAAGTTGGAGCATCGCACATGGCGATAAATGAGTCCCAGTCGTCATGGTGGTGACAACCCCTCGCCTAACCGCGGGCATGATAGTTCTTTGAAACGCTTCAGCAATTGAATTATTTTAAGTCTTTATGCGCTCTTTATATTGCCTAGTGGCCAAGTAGATTTTTGGGACATGTCCAGAAATCTACCGAATAGGATGGTTGAGTGGGGGTATTATTTTTCACCGAAAATAGTTTCTAGTGTTAGGGGTTTTCGGTGAAAGATACCGATTTCCGTGAACTTGGGCGTCAGCTCCTTACCGAGTTCGGCAGTATGCATCAGCGCATTTCGCGCTTTGCGGACAAAGCCCTCAGTGGTGAGATGGCCGTCATGCGCGCCCTCATGCTCGCTGGCGGTTCGCTCACGCCAAGCGAACTCGCCGATCGTGCCTGGGTCTCGAGCGCCCGCATCGCCAATATCCTGCGCGCTCTCGAAGCCAAAGGCTGGGTCGAGCGCGAGCACTCAAAGACCGACCGTCGTCGCGTACACGTCACGGTGACCGACAAGGGATTCCATGATCTCGAAATCAAGCATCGGGAATTCGAGGACCGCACCGCGGCCTTCCTCGAGCAGCTCGGCGAAACAGATACCCAAGAGATGGTGCGCCTTCTTAGGCGTGCCAACGAAATTATCGACCGCAATCAAGAAAGGAGAGATGCCGAGTGAGGATTCTCAAGCTCTTTAAAAAGCATGTCCTGGCACTGTTCGCAGCTATCGTACTTATCGTAATCAGCTGCAACGCCGATCTAGCGCTGCCTACGTATATGAGCGACATCGTCGACGTGGGCGTGCAGCAAGGCGGTATCGCCTCGCCCGTACCTGACACCATTCGCACCGAATCGCTCGACGACCTCGAACTCTTTATGAGCGATAAGGACGCCAAAGCTGTGGAGGCCGTGTTTAGCAAGGCGGATAATAACGGCATTCGAACGTACAAGGGCACCGAGGAGGAGCGCGCCGACGGCGGCAAGATTGCCGACATCGTGAGCCTGCCCGAGACCGTCGTCCTTTCGTTCAACCAGGGCATTGACGCCAACTCCATGGATGACATGATGGGTTCGTCCAGCGAGAATAACAACAACGCCGCCCAGGCCATGCCCACCCCCGAGCAGATGGCGGCAATGACGCCCGAGCAGCTCGCCGAGATGCAGCAGAAGGCCGCGGCAGCGCAGAACATGCAAAAGCAGATTGATACCGACGGCGGTAAGATCACCATGAAGAGCCTGCGCCTAGGCGTTGAAGGCGGCCTAATCGACCAGGGCAAGCTCGTCGAGGGCGCCAACGATATGGCGGACAAAATGGGCTCCATGTCGGGTTCCATCGTGACCCAACGCGCCGTGAGCTATGTACAAGACGAGTACAAGGCGCAGGGCATCGACCCCGCCGACGTGCAGAACGCCTATCTGGGCCGCATGGCAACCACGATGTTTGGTCTGTGCCTGATCTCGCTCATCGCCACCATCCTGACCGGCGCCGTGGCCTCGCGCACCGCCTGTTCCATCGCACGCGACCTGCGCCGCGAGACCTTCAACAAGGTTATGCACTTCTCGCCGGCCGAGGTGGGTAAGTTTAGCCAGGCCTCGCTCATCACCCGCTGCACCAACGACATTCAGCAGATTCAGATGGCCGCAACCCTGTTTATCCGCATGTGCCTGATGGCCCCCGTCATGGGCATCGTCGCCGTCATGCGCGTCCTGGCCAACCACACCGGCCTGGAATGGACCATCGCTGTGGCCATCATCGCGGTCTCGGCCGTCGTCGGCGTGCTTATGGGCCTCACCATGCCCAAGTTCAAAAAGATGCAGAGCTTTGTGGACCGCGTGAACCTCACCGCCCGCGAGCTGCTCGACGGCCTTATGCCCATCCGCTCGTTCAACCGCGAGGAGCATGAGCTCGAGCGTTTTGACAAGGCTTCGCTCGACCTAATGACCACGCAGCTCTACACCAATCGTGCCATGAGCTTTATGATGCCGCTCATGATGCTCGTCATGAACTGCATCACCGTGCTTATCGTCTGGTTTGGCGCGCAGGGCGTGTCCGATGGCGTGATGCAGGTCGGCAACATGATGGCGTTTATCTCCTACACCATGCAGATCGTCATGGCGTTTATGATCCTCACCATGGTTTCGGTCATCCTGCCCCGCGCCGAGGTCGCAGCCGAGCGCGTGGAAGAGGTCATCACCTGCCCCACGAGCATCAACGACCCCGCCTCGCCCAAACTGCCCGCGGCCAGCGCACCGCGCGGTGAGCTCACCTTCCGCGACGTGAGCTTCCAGTATCCCGATGCCCGCGCCGACGTCCTTAGCGGCGTGAACTTCACCACGCATGCCGGTCAGATGCTCGGCATCATTGGTTCCACGGGCTCGGGCAAGTCCACGCTCGTACAGCTGATTCCGCGCTTATACGACGTCACGGGCGGCAGCATTTCACTCGACGGCATCGACGTGCGCGATATGACCCTTTCCGAGCTTCGCCGCCGCATTGGTTACATCCCGCAGCAGGGACGTCTGTTCTCGGGCACCGTGGAGAGCAACCTTAAGTTTGCCGGCGACATGGTAAGCGACGAGAACATGCACGAGGCCGCGCGCATCGCCCAAGCCGAGGACTTTATCGCCGAGCGCGAGGGCGGCTACGACTCCCCCATCAGCCAGGGCGGCTCCAATGTCTCGGGCGGTCAGCGCCAGCGTCTGGCCATCGCCCGCGCGTTGGCAAAAAAGCCCGAGGTCCTGGTGTTCGATGACTCGTTTAGCGCCCTCGACTACAAGACCGACGCGCGCCTGCGCGAAGAGCTTGCCAAAAACGTTACCGACGCCGCGCTCGTTGTCGTAGCCCAGCGCATCGCGACCATCATGCACGCCGACCAGATCATCGTGCTCGACGACGGTCACGTGGTGGGCACTGGTACGCACGAGGAGCTGCTGCACATCTGCCCGGCGTACCTGGAGATCGCACAGTCGCAGCTTTCCGCCGAGGAGCTGGGGCTCACTCAAGAAGAAATTGCAGCCGTTATGGAGGGAGGCGAGCACTAATGGCAGACGAGACCAAGACTCAGATTCCCAAGCCCACCCGCCAGCGCGGTCCCATGGGCCGCATGGGTGGCATGGGCCGCGGCGAGAAGGCCAAGGACTTTAAGGGCGCCATGCGGCAGTTGCTCGGCTATATCGGTCAACACAAGGTTGCCGTGCTTGCCGCCGTCGCCTTTGCCGTGTGCTCGGTCGTCTTTAACATTGTGGGACCCAAGGTGCTCGGCCAGGTTACGACCAAGCTGTTCGAAGGCCTGGTCGCCAAGGTCAACGGTACCGGCGATGTCGACTTTGCCTGGATCGCCAAGACGCTCGGCTTTTTGCTCTGCCTGTATCTGGCAAGCTCTGTTTGCAGCCTCATCCAGGGCTGGCTCATGACCGGCGTCACGCAAAAGATTTGCTACCGCATGCGCAAGGAGATCGCCGCCAAGATCGCTGTCGTGCCGATGAGCTACTTTAACGGACACAGCAAGGGCGATGTGCTCAGCCGCATCACCAACGACGTCGATACGCTGGGTCAGTCGCTCAACCAGAGCGTGACGCAGCTCATCACGTCGGTGACGCAGATTATCGGCGTGCTCGTCATGATGCTGTCGATCAGCCTGCCGCTTACCGGCGTCACCGTGCTCACACTGCCGGCCGCCGCGATTATCCTGACCGTGATGATTCATTTCTCGCAACCGTACTTCCGCGAGCAGCAGCAGGTCCTGGGCACCGTCAACGGCATTATCGAGGAGGACTTTGCCGGCCAGAACGTCATTCAGGTGTTCGACCGCGCCGAGGCCTCAATCGAAGAGTTCGACCGTCAAAACGACCGCCTCTTTATTAGTGGCTGGCGCTCGCAGTTCCTGTCGGGCCTGATGATGCCGCTTATGAGCTTGGTGGGCAACATGGGCTACGTGGGCGTGGTCGTGGTGGGTGCACAGCTCGCGCTGACCGGCAATGCCACGCCCGGCGACATCCAGAGCTTTATCCAGTACGTTCGCAACTTTACGCAACCCGTGCAGCAGCTGGGCAACGTGAGCAACACGATGCAGTCTATGGCCGCTGCCACCGAGCGCGTCTTTGAGTTCCTGGCCGCGCCCGAGGAGGAGCAGAAGGCCGACGCGCAGATTCCCGAAAAGCGCCCTGGCCATGTGGAGTTTGACCACGTCAAGTTTGGCTACACGCCCGACAAGACCATCATCCACGACTTTAGCTGCGAGGCACAGCCCGGCCAGACCATCGCCATCGTCGGTCCCACCGGCGCCGGCAAGACCACGCTCATTAAGCTGCTACAGCGCTTCTACGACGTGGACGGCGGCTCGCTGCGCGTCGATGGCGTCGACGTACGCGATTGGGACCGCGCGGCACTGCGCGGCGAGTTTGCCATGGTGCTGCAGGATACGTGGCTGTTTAACGGCACCATCCGCGAGAACATCCGCTACGGACGCCCCGATGCAAGCGATGCCGAGGTCGAGGCCGCTGCACGCGCTGCACGCTGCGACCACTTTATCCATACGCTCGCCGGCGGTTACAACTTTATGATCAACGAGGAAGGCACCAACCTTTCGCAGGGCCAACGCCAGCTCGTGACCATTGCCCGCGCCATTTTGGCCGACCGCCCGGCGCTGATTTTGGACGAGGCGACATCCAACGTCGATACCCGCACCGAGGAGCTTATTCAGCGCGCCACGGATGCGCTGATGCAGGGCCGTACCAGCTTTGTTATCGCACACCGCCTGTCCACGATCCGCAACGCCGACGTGATCTTGGTAATTCGCGACGGCGACATCGTCGAGAAGGGCACGCACGACGAGCTGCTCGCCCAGGGCGGCTTCTACGCCGACCTGTACAACTCGCAGTTCGACGAAGCGGCGTAAATTCTGCCGCAGGGAACGAATAACACCCGAGAACGGGGGCGCAGGACAACCTGCGCTCCCGTTTTTTGTTCTGCGACCCTCAAACCGCCTCCCCTGGGACCAAATCGACGGCCTCTTCCAAGCCGCGTGGCATCATTCCATTCCAGGGCCAGCCAACGTTTGCCCAGATAAAACCTGCCAAAATAAACCTGTCCCTTTTTGGCAGGTTTTGGGGTGACGAGGGCTTGCACTTTAGCGTGCGACAGCGGATAATGCCGAGCATTCGACAATACACACTTTGTCTTATTTGATTGAGGAGGCCCCGTATGGCCATGGAATTCAAGCGCAGGCTGCCGATCCCCATGGAAATCCGCGAGGAAATGCCGCTTTCCGCCGATCTTACCGCCAAAAAACAGGCATTCGACGCCGAGGTCGCTAAGGTCTTTACCGGCGAGGACGCGCGCAAGGTGCTCATCATCGGCCCGTGCTCTGCCGACCGCGAGGACTCGGTGCTTGAGTACATGAGCCGACTGGCCAAGGTCGCCGAAGAGGTCAAGGACAAACTCATCATCATTCCGCGCGTCTATACCAACAAGCCGCGCACCAAGGGCACCGGCTACAAGGGCCTGCTGCACAACCCCGATCCCGAGGCGCCCGATGACCTGCTCGAGGGCGTTAAAGCCATCCGCCATATGCACCTGCGCGTCATCGAGGAGACCGGTTTCTTTACCGCCGATGAGATGCTCTACCCGTCCAACTACCAGTACCTCGTCGACCTGCTGAGCTACGTCGCCGTGGGCGCGCGCTCGGTCGAGAACCAGGAGCATCGTCTGGTGTCGAGCGGCATTTCGGTGCCTGTGGGCATGAAGAACCCCACCGCCGGTTCCACCACCGTCATGCTCAACTCCATCTACGCCGCCCAGGCACATCAAAGCTTCATCTTCCGCAACTGGGAGGTCGAGTGCGACGGCAATCCGCTCGCGCACGCCGTCATGCGTGGCTACATTGGTCTCGACGGTCGTACCTACCCCAATTACCACTACGAGCATCTGGAGCGTCTGGCTGAGCGCTATACCGAGCATGCCGGCTACGCTAACCCGGCAGCGGTCATCGACTGCAACCACGACAACTCGGGCAAGCGCCCGCTGGAGCAGCACCGCATCTGCAAGGAGGTGCTCGACAGCTGCCGCCGCAACGAGTCCATCTCCAAGCTGGTCAAGGGCTTTATGATCGAATCCTACCTGGAGGACGGCAACCAGTCTGTCGACGGCGGCGTCTTTGGCAAGTCCATCACCGACCCGTGCCTGGGCTGGGAAAAGACCGACTACCTCATCCACGAGATCGCAGAGCGGGTGTAGGTTACGGCGTTTTACCAAACGCCGTAACCGGCCGACGCTGCAAACCCGTACACGCGAGCAATCTGCCTTTCAGCTTCGACGGCATGACCAAAAGGTCAATGCCGCCTCGCTTCAAGGCACATTGCTCGCGTGTACGGGTTTTCGCTGACGTTTTTCTACCAGCGTCGTTGCCAAAGCTAGCACTTGGGGACGCTCCTTTTGGGGTGGTCGTTGGGGACGCTCTTGTTTGACTAGTCGTTTAAGAACGTCCCCAACGACTACCCGGGGGAGTTGCCTTCCCTCGCGGCGGTCTTCTAGCAGAAAAACCAAGTGAGTAGGCTTTTTGCAGGAAGCCAAGCACGCCCCAAAACGCCACAGCTCTGACCTGCGGTTTTATTGAGCATTTGTCGCGATGTGCTCGTCAGGTTCAAAAAAGTCTACTCACTTGTATCTGAGACGCACCAGGTTGGAAAAAACCGCCGCGAAAGGGCCCCTGGCCCCTTCGCGGCGGTCATACGCCTCTGATTTTGCGACGATTTTGCCCGCTTGTTACTCGCTGTAGCGGGTGGCTATGGCAGCTCGCACCATTCCGGTGCTCATGAGGTAGGTCACCAGGAAGTAGCCACCGTATGCTGCCAGGAAGATCGCGCAGGTGAGGCCCACAGTGCCGCCGATGCTCATATTTCCGAATATGCTCACCAGCTCGATAATCACCTTAAGTGCCACAAAGGAGTGCGCCAGACCCACTGCCAGCGGGAACAGGAAGAATACCGCCTGCTGCGCCATCACCGAATGGCGAATCTGGCGGTCGTCGCAGCCGATCTGTGCCAGCACACGATAGCTGCGGCTGCCGTCGGCCACGTTGGAGAGTTGCTGGATCGACAGAATCGCCGCGCATGCAACGACCAATACAAAGCCGATGTAGATGGCTAGGTAGCTAATAAGACCGTTCATTTGCGCTGCCTGCGTGTACATCTCGGAGCGTGTGATGAAGGTTCCCCAAAACCCCGGCTCCTTGCCGTCAACGAGCAGATTGTCGAGCAGAGTGTATTTAATGCTCTCGTCTGCCTCGGTCGTATCCATCCCCTGTTTGTAGTTAACGAGCAGGCTACTGGAATACGGCTGCAGATTAAGTTGGGACAACAGTTCGTCGGCAACGACGACGGTACCCGGATTACTGCCCATCGCCGAGTTGGCGATGGCCGCCGTATCTTCGTCCGACTTATCGGTTGCGGGTTTGAGCGTATGCCCGCCCAAGGTAAGGGCATGGCCGCCAGCCATATACTTGGTGTACAGGTCGACCAGCTCGCCGCCCATATCACACGTGAGCAGATATTGGTCGCGGCCAATGCTCACCGGCTCCTCGCCCATCATCTGGCGCAGTTTGTTGTACTGGCTCGCCGGCGTCACAAACAGACCCATCGTATCGGCATTGCTACCCCCGAACGCCTTGGGAAGCTTTTCGCCCATGGTCTTGCACATCTCACTTGGGGTCACCGAAGGATTCGAGCCGCCAACCGGGTAACTCAGATACGAATCGATCTGTACATGCTCACCGGCAACATCGGCGATATCGACCTTCTTGCCGGTCTCGTCGTTGTTGTCCGCCGACTCGCCCTTGCCGTGCCATGCGGGGTACAAATCGACCGTTGTATCGGCCAGCACCATGCGATCGGCTTCATCAGACGGATTGACGTACTCTTTGTAGTAGTCGAGAGTATCGGGCGTGTAATAGACATACGTCTGAGACACATCAACAGGGTTATAGCGCTCCAGGTTTTCGTTCATCACGTTGGCAATCGACATACCGCACGTCACCGAGGTGATGGCCAAAAACAGGAGCATCGCGATGACGCCCATCGAAAAGCACACCGTGTTGACCTTGGCCGCAAGCTGGCGCACGATAAACATGTTGAGGCCGCGCCAATACACGCCGCGCAGGCTCTGCAGCAGCTTGATAAGCATGCCCGAGAGTCCCCAAAACAGGGCAAAGGTACCCACGGTAACCATAGCGGTCGTAATGCCAAACTGGTTCATGGCCTCTTGCAGCTTGCTGTCCGTCGCGGTTAGCGGGAACCCATCACGTAGCAGACGGTAATAGGCCACGCCCACAAGCACCACGCCCACGGCAAAGATGGCAATCGCGATCCAGGGGTTGCGTGTCTTGATGCTCTCGTTGCGACGCTCGGCACCCATAAGCTCGATGAGTTTGGTACGACGCACGGCGCGAAGGTTCAGCAGTAGCGTGAGCACAAACATTACGAGCATGCAGGCAAGGGTCAGGTTGAACGCATGCACCGAGAAAAAGAAGTGGAAATTGGCGATCTGTGTCTTAAAGAGCGAGGCCGTAAAGAACGTCATGAGCTGGGAGAGTCCCACACCCAGCACAATGCCGGCGACAAAGGCCACAACCGATACTATCACGGTCTCGAGCGCCATGATCGTGGCGACGCGCCCGCGCCCCATACCGAGCACCTGGTACAGGCCAAACTCCTTCTTGCGGCGTTTCATGATGAAGTTATTGGCATACACCATCAAAAAGGCCATGACACCGGCCAAAAAGTACGTCAGGTAGCCGAGCATGCTGCCCATAACCTGCGCCAAGCCCTCTTCATCGATTCCGGCGATGTCGACCTGCATCGAGATGGTATTAAAGGCATAGAAGACCGTGACGCCCAGGGTGAGCGTCAAAAGGTAGACGAGGTAGTCGCGGCCGGCGCGGCGGACGTTGCCCCAAGCGAGTTTACAGAGCATCGGAGCCCTCACCGCCCATCATGGCAACGACCTCCATAATGCGGTCGAAGAACTCGCGGCGGCCGGTGTCTCCGCGGCGCAGCTCGGTGAAGATCTTGCCGTCGCGAATAAACAGCACACGGCTCGTGTAGCTGGCGGCAAAGCTGTCGTGCGTGACCATGAGCACGGTGGCGCGCAGGCGGCGGTTAAGGGCCTCCAGGCTCTCGAGCAGCAGGCGAGCGCTCTTGGAATCGAGGGCGCCGGTGGGCTCGTCGGCCATGATCATGGTGGGGTCGGTGACGAGCGCGCGAGCCGCGGCAACGCGCTGCTGCTGACCGCCGGACATCTGGTAGGGATACTTGTCGAGCACCTGACTGATGGACAGGCGCGCTGCCACATCCTGCACGCGGGTCGAGATCTCTGCCGAGTTTGTGCGGGCGATGGTGAGCGGCAGGGCGATGTTCTCGCGTGCCGTGAGCGTATCGAGCAGGTTGGAGTCCTGGAAGATAAAACCAAGCTCCTCGCGGCGGAACTGCGAAAGCTTAGCCTGCTTCATGCGCGTCACGTCCTGGCCGTTGATGCGGATCGCGCCGCTTGTGGCACTATCGATGGTCGACACGCAGTTGAGCAACGTCGACTTACCCGAGCCCGAAGCGCCCATGATGCCAACGAATTCGCCGCGGTTGACGGTAAAGCTGACGTCGTTGAGCGCGCGGGTCACGTTGCCCAGCGCTCCGTATACCTTTTCGAGATGCACGACTTCCAGTACCGGGGTCGCCATGTGCGTGGTTTGCATACCGAGTCCTTTCTTGCGATTAGTCTACGGCATCTATAGTCGCAAGAAGCCGAGTCGGCTACCATCGATATCGCTTACGCTTGCCTTACCGTTGCGTAAGGTAGGGGTAGTCTTTTTGGGACGGGGCTTTTTAGCTACCCTATCCGTAGCCTTCGAAGCATGAGGCCGCATTTGACATAGGGCAGCTAAAAAAGCCCCGTCCCAAAAAGACTACCCAAATGAGCTGCCTTGTCATGTGTCGATGTTGAGAGAGGACTCCTGTTGAAGACTGTTCATGTTGCCGCTGGGATCATTCGCAAGGAAGGATCCGATGAGCTGCTTGCCGTGCAGCGCGGCTACGGCGACATGCAGGGACTTTGGGAGTTCCCCGGTGGCAAGCTCATGCGCGGCGAGACGCCCGAGGACGCCGTACGCCGCGAGCTCATGGAAGAGCTGCAGGTAAAAGTCACCAACCTGCGCGATTTCTATACCGTTGAGTACGACTACCCCGATTTTCATCTCTCCATGGAGTGCTACTACTGCTCGCTCGCCGATGACTCCGATGAGCCCCAGAAGCACGACCGCCAGCTCGATATCCGCTGGATTCCGCGCACCTCGCTTGCCACCGTTGAGTGGATGCCCGCCGACAAAGGGCTTATCGATGCTCTGATTGAGTTGAAGGAAGATCGGCTTGAGGCCAACGGCGCCGCCGATGACGCCACGCCCAACACGGCCGACAAACCCGCCACCAAGCCCAAGCGCGCACCTAAGCGCCGCAGCAAAAAGCGTCCCAAGCCAGGTCTGCTCGACGGCATCGATACCTCGGACCTCTCCACTGACGAGCGCGAACTGGTGCGCCGTCGCGCCGCTATAAAAAAGTCCATGAAGGGCAACAAGCGCGCCAACACCAAACCCGAGCTGCTCGTTCGCCAGCGCCTGCGGGCAGCGGGCCTTACGGGATACCGTCTGGAATGGAAGGTACCCGGCAAGCCCGACATCGCCTTTCCCGGGCGCAAGATCGCCATTTTCGTCAACGGCTGCTTTTGGCATCGCTGCCCTAAGTGCAATCCGAGCCAGCCCAAGCGCAATGTTGAGTTTTGGGAGGCAAAGTTTCGCCGCAACGTCGAGCGCGACCGAGCCGCCATCGATGCGCTTACCCAAATGGGCTGGACGCCCATCACCGTCTGGGAATGTGAGCTCAAGAAAGACCGCATCGACGCCACCATGGAAAAGGTCATCGAACAGGTACGCGCCGCCGCACCGCAGCGCTAACAGCGATCATTCACACGCTCCGCACGTCCGCGCCACATCCGAGCCGCAAACCTTAGAAAGCCCTTAAGCTCAAAACCTTTCAAGAGTGTTATTCGATACCTTTGACCTGCAGTTTCACTGTTATAACAAACCTGATTAAGCCTTTCTTTAGTGCTTCTTTGCAGCAGCCGCGGCATAATACTGCCAACGAACGGGACCTAGCAGCACACCCCGTGCGCAACCTTTTGGTGGACATCGAGACGGAGGAAGCCCCGCAGCGCGTGCGCGCAGCGGGGCTTCCGACATGTCCGAGGACGTTCTGAGAGATAGGCCCTTTTCCGTTTCCAGACGGCCCGGTGGGATCGGAGTACCCTTGCTGTTACTCTGCTTTGCCCACAGAGTTGAGGTTGGTCATGCGGATCTTAACCAGCTCGGTGATCTCACGCATGCCCTCCTTGGCCGGCTTCTTGGGATCGAAGCAGGCGGGGTTCTCGGCCATGTAGGCCATGAAGCCCTTGGTGTAGGCCTGACGCAGCTCGGTAGCGTAGTTAACCTTGCAGATGCCGTTCTTCACAGCCTCGGCAACCTGCTCATCGGGCACACCGGAAGTGCCGTGCAGAACCAGCGGCACGTCGACGGCGTCGCGGATGGCCTTGACCACGGACTGCTCGATGTGCGGATCGCTCGTGTACACGCCGTGGCTGGTGCCAACGCCAATGGCCAGCGAGGTGCAGCCGGTGCGCTCGACGAACTCCTTGGCCTCGGCAGGATCGGTGTAGGGGCTCTCGCCCTCAACCGCGGGACCGTCGTCCTCCTTGCCGCCAACCTTGCCGAGCTCGGCCTCGACGGGCACGCCCATGGCGCGGCCAGCGTCGGCGACGGACTTGGTCAGGGCAATGTTGTCCTCGAAGGACTCGTGCGAGCCGTCGATCATGACGGAGGTGTAGCCCGTGCGGAAAGCCTGCATGCAGCGGTCATAGCCATCGCCGTGATCGAGGTGCAGAGCGACGGGCACGGAAGCGCGCTCGGCAGCGGCCTTCACCATGCCGTAGAAGTAGTCCAGACCAGCGGTCTTGATGGTGCCCGGGGTGGTCTGCATGATGACGGGGGACTTAGTCTCCTCGGCAGCGGCCAGAACGGCCATAACAAACTCGAGGTTCTCGACGTTGAACGCGCCGACGGCGTAGTGACCGGCCTGAGCGTCCTTGAGCATCTTTTCGGTGGTAACAAGTGCCATGAGCGTTTGCTCCTCTCCCTCGCCCGCATCTGGACATCGGGCGTAGTTGTTCACAAGGCGTTTTACCTTGCGTTTTACTGCGCTCATTGTATGAAATTCAGCGGCTTTGCACGTGCGAGATATTGAGTCCATGCAGGCCAATACAATCGTTTTTGAAAAGTAAACGGAAGGAATCGGAACCGAGTGGGCGTGTTCGATATTGAATTTTGAGCGTTTAGCGTCTTTCTTTTATAGAAAAGATAAGTAATCGAAAGGTGTTTTCTTACTCAAAAAGAAAATGAACGAAAATAGAGTCAACACAATTCCTGCAAATATAGCCGAGAATGGAGCAAACATGGCCCAAGCTACCAACCGTGCTTTTGCTGACGAGCGCCGTACCGCCATTATGGAAATACTCGAGCATAACGCCTCGGTGCAGGTAGCAGAAATCGCCCAGACCTTTGGCGTGTCCTCCGTCACCGCCCGCGCCGACCTGGACGCGCTCGCCGAAGCAGGCAAGCTGCGTCGCACACATGGTGGTGCCGTATCGCTCCACAAACGCCTGACCGTCTCCACGCAGGATCGCCGCATCAATGTCAACGTCGCCGCCAAGCAGGCCATCGCGCAAAGCGCCATCGAGTTCGTTAATGACGGCGACACGCTGCTCGTCGACTCGGGCACCACGGCGCTCGAATTCGTCCGGCTCCTCGATCAGCGCGACGGCATCACCGTTATCACGGCCGACATTACCATCGCCGATTATATCGACGAGAGCATGCCCTCGGTCGATGTCGTTATGCTGGGCGGGGCACTGCGCAAAGGTCATCGCTATCTGTACGGCCCACTTACCATGCAGGCGCTCCAAATGGTCCACGCCGACCTTGCCGTCATGTGTCCTGGCGCTTTTGTTCCCGGCTGCGGCTTTACGACCGACTTTCCGCAGATGGCCGAGACCAAAGCGGCTATGGTCGGTGCCGCCCGTCAAAGCGTCGCCCTCATGGACGCCAGTAAGGTCAACGGACGCGGCATGTACCGTTTTGCCGAGCTTGCCGACGTCGACATCATCGTGATGGACAGCGACCCCGACGCCGCCGTCGCCACCTCAATCGCCGAGGCCGCCGACAGCGCACGTCCAGCCCTCATCATCGCCGGCGCTTAAACAAAAACCACCACAAAGGGCCTGTCCCTTTGTGGTGGTTTTGCCCGTTAAAAGCGAAATATCGCTACTTGGAAAGCTCGTCGGCGAGGGCCTCGATCTGGGCGCGCGATGTGTCGTTGAGCGATCCCAGCACGGTCACCTTGTTCTGCGCCAGGGTGATGTCCTTCATGCCCTCGAGCTCCTTGGTCATAACCTTGGCAGCGGTGGGCGCCCAGGAACCGGCCTCGACGAGCGCCACGGTGCGGTTCTGGTAGGCATGCTCGGCAAGCGTGTGGATAAAGGTGCTCATGAACGGGAAGATCTCGCCCTGATAGGTGATAGAGGCGAGCACCAGGCGGTCATAGCGGAACGCATCCTCAACGGCCTCGGCCATGTCGTCGCGAGCCAGGTCAAAGACGGAAACCTTCTGGCCGCGAGCCTCGAGCGCTGCGGCGAGCTCCTCGACAGCGGCCTTCAGATGGCCGTAGACACTCGCATAGGCAATCGTGATGCCCTCGTCCTCGGGCTGATAGCTCGACCAGGTGTTGTAGGTGTCGAGGTAATAGCCCAGATTCTCGGTAAGGACAGGACCGTGGAGCGGGCAGATGATCTGAATATCCAGATCGGCAGCCTTTTTGAGCACGGCCTGCACAAACTTGCCGAACTTACCGACGATGCCAAAGTAGTAGCGGCGAGCCTCGCAAGCCCAGCCCTCGGGATCCTCGATGTCGTTGGCGCCAAACTTGCCAAAGCCGTCGGCGCTAAAGAGCACCTTGTCGGTGGCCTCATAGGAGAAGAGCACCTCGGGCCAGTGAACATTGGGGGCACCGACAAACGTCAGGCTGTGGCCGCCCAGGTCGAGCACATCGCCCTCTTTGACAACCATTTTGCGCTCGGGGAAGTCGGTGCCAAAGTAGTTGACCATCATGCGGAAAGCACCCATGCTGGCCACAATCTGCGCCTGGGGATAGCGCTCCATAAAGGCGGCGATACCGGCGGAGTGATCAGGCTCCATATGATGGATGACCAGGTAGTCGGGCGTACGGCCATCGAGCGCGGCCTCGAGGTTGCCGAGCCACTCGTCGACAAAACCACCGTCGACCGAATCGGCGACAGCGATTTTATCGCCCAAGATAACGTAGCTGTTGTATGCCATACCGTTCTCGGACACATCGTACTGGCCCTCGAACAAGTCAATGTCGTGGTCGTCGACGCCAATGTAGCGGATATCCTTGGTGATCTCCATCAGACAAAGCCTCCTAGATAGACAAAATAACCTGTCTATAATAGCACTTGGCAGCATTCCAACTGTTATCTGCCGGCATCCTTACCGATTGTTATTGAAATACGATAAATCGTCGTTTACCTGCGCAAACTATGAGCGTGGCATCGCCGTGCTATGTCGAATAATGAGCTGGCCGGGAATACGGATAGCAACGGTTTTGCCCGCCGTACCCGCCTCGGGAACCGCGTGCTCAAACACCTCGCGTCCACGCTGATGTAAATCGAATCGAACGGTCGTGAGCTCGTTATGCGCGACAAAGTCGTCGAGCGAATCGTCGACGCCCACCACGCTTACGTCCTCGGGCACGCGCAGGCCGCTATCACGCAGCGCGGCAATCGCGCCATTTGCCATCTGATCGTTTGCCGCATAAATCGCCGTCATGGTGCGATCGTGCTCGGCCAGGTACCTGCCGGCCTCGTAGCCGCTGTTGGCAGACCAGTCGCCCTCGAGCGGCGCCTGCGGCTTAATGTGCTTGTGCTCGAGCGCATCCTGCCAGCCGGCGCGACGAAATTGCTCGTCGACCGAGAACGACGGGCCGCCAATATAGCGAATTTGCTCGTGCCCCAGCTCAAACAGATGATCCATAAGCAAGAGCGAGCAGCCGTAATGGTCGGAGTCGACCGTGGTCACCCGCGGGTGCGCGTACATGGTAACAATAACCGTGCCAATGCCCGGCAGCGGATCAAACGTCTCAAAATCGGGCGCCATGCGGCTCATGCCGATGATGATGCCGTCCACCGGCAGCGCAGCCATACGACGCGTGGCCTCGGCAAGCGAAAACTCCTCGGTCTTGGACATCTCGACCAGCGTGATGGCGCAATTATGCTCTCGAGCAGCGCTGGCGATGCCATCGATCATTGAGAGGTTGCCAAACTTGGTGATATCGTTGACGCACAGACCGACCGAATGGTAACGGCCGTCGCGCAGCGAGCGGCCGGCATAACTCGGACGAAAACCGAGCTCTTGCATAGCGGCCTGCACGCGCTGGCGCGTCTGCTCGTTAACGTTGGGCAAGCCGTTGGCGACGCGCGAAACCGTCTGCTGCGAAACACCGGCAGCGCGGGCGACGTCGGCCATGGAGACCGGACGCGTACCTGTATCGTTGGACGAGTGCCTTGCCACAGAATCACCTTCACCCTTGCGAGATCTGAATAGCGTGCATGCCGGCCCGGGCAGAAATACACCCCGCGCCGAGGCCCGCTATCGTCGGACGCATGTTAACGTACTCTACTTTTTCTATCTGCATCTCTTCTGCTTTATAAGTCCATACGGCGGTACCGTTCACGGCTGTAATTCTACCGACTACCGGATTCTCAAAAAGTGACAAGCGATCTGTTATGAGTACGTTAACATAGCCCGTAACGTGCGGCATCGTGAACACTTGGTTCATGCTGCTTCAAGTTGTTAACGTACTCATAGCGACGCAAAACTCACCCGTGCGCGCCAAGGAAAGGACTCCCATGACCACCCCCGACGAAAAGACACTCACCATGCTCACCAGACTGTTTGAGGAGGAGTTTGGCCCCATCGGCGACCGCCAGGTGCTCTACGTGCACGCACCCGGCCGTTCTGAGATCAGCGGCAATCACACCGATCACGAGGGCGGCCATGTTATCGCCGGCTCGCTCGATGTCGCCGTTGACGGTATCGCCGTGGCAACCGACTCCAACAAGATCCGCGTCGCCGACGAGGGCTATCCTACCTTTGAGATCACGCTCGACACGCTGGATATTCAGGAGTCCGAGAAGGGCACGTCCGCGAGCCTCGTCCGCGGTATGGCCCACGAAATCGCCGCTCTGGGCGTTGAGCCCCAGGGCTTCGACTTCGCCTTCACCTGCTCCGTTCCCTCGGGCGGCGGTCTTTCGAGCTCCGCTGCTGTCGAGGCGGCGTACGGTCGTGCCATGGAGGCGCTCTGGGGCGCACCCGCCATCGAGCCCGTCGCGCTCGCCCAGATGAGCCAGCGCACCGAGAACAACTATTACGGCAAGCCCTGCGGTCTTATGGACCAGGCCGCCGTGTGCCTGGGCGGCCTTGCCTACATGGACTTTGAGGACCAGGCTCAGCCTAAAACCCAGAAGCTCGAACTCAACTTTGAGGATCACGGCTATGCGCTCGTGCTCGTTAAGGTTGGCGCCGACCATGTGGCAGCTACCGACGACTACGCCGCCGTTCCGCGCGAGATGCAGGACGTCGCCGCCGAGTTTGGCAAGACGCGCCTGTGCGAGGTAAACGTGGCGGATTTTGACGCCAAGCTCCCTGAGCTACGCGCCAAGCTGGGCGACCGTGCCTGCCTGCGCGCCGTTCACTACTGGTACGAGAACGGCCTGGTCGATAAGCGCTGGGCAGCCCTTAGCGCCGGCGACATCGACCAGTTCCTGGTCCTGACGCGCGAGTCCGGTGCCAGCTCCGCCATGTACCTGCAGAATGTCGTCGCCAAACTGGGCTCCGAGCAACCTTCCATGTATGCCTTGGCGCTGGCCGAGCATGTGCTCGACGGCCGCGGCGCCGTCCGCATCCACGGTGGCGGCTTTGGTGGCACCATCCAGGCCTTCGTGCCGCTCGACCTGGTCGGCACCTTCATCACCAAGATGAACGGCTGGCTGGGCGAGGGCTCTGCCCGCCACTACGCAATTTCTGACAAGGGGGCTTACGCAGCATGGCTGTAATGACTGATGTGCGCGAGGCCGCGCAGGGCCTGATTGAGTATGCCATCCATCGATCCATGATCGGACAGGATGACCGCATCTGGGCCTACAACACCATTCTCGAGTGCATCGGCGCCACGGGTCCCGCGCTCGACATGGCTTGGGCGATGCAGAACGAGAAGCTCTCGCTCTTGCACCCCGATACGCTCCCCAATTTTGACCTGGAGGGCACGCTTGCCGCGCTTTCCGAGGACGCCGTTGCCAACGGCGCTGCCGAGGACACGGCGTCGGGCCGCGACCGCATCGCCATGCGCATCATGGGCGCGCTCATGCCGAGGCCTTCGGTTGTAAACGAGGAGTTCAACGGACGCATGGGCGTCAACGAGCCCCGCGCCGCGACCGACTGGTTCTATGGTCTGTGCTGTGACGCCGGTTACGTGCGCCGCGCCGCCATCGCGCGCAATATCAAATGGAGCACCCCCACCAACTGGGGCGACCTGGAAATCACCATTAACCTGTCGAAGCCCGAGAAGGACCCGCGCGACATTGCCGCGGCCGGCGCCGCAAAGAACACGGGCGAGAAGTATCCCGCCTGTCAACTGTGCATCGAGAACGAGGGCTACCCTGGACGCTCCGCCGCAGCCGACGGCGGCGCCCATCCCGCTCGCCAGAACCTGCGCGTTATCCCCATCCAGCTCGACGGCGAGCGCTGGGGCTTCCAGTACAGCCCGTACGCGTACTTTAACGAGCACTGCATCGCTATGAGCGCCGAGCATCGCCCGATGCACGTCGACCGTAAGGGACTGACCTGCCTGCTCGATTTTGTGGACCTGTTCCCGCACTACTTTATTGGCTCCAACGCCGACCTGCCCATCGTGGGCGGCTCGATTCTGTCGCACGACCACTTCCAGGGCGGCGCGCACGAGTTCCCCATGATGCATGCCGCCGAGGTCTCGCAGTTTAACGTGCCCGGCTTTGACCAGGTCAGCGGCACCGTGTTGCAGTGGCCGCTTTCGGTGCTGAGACTGCGCTCGCACGACCGCGCCCAGCTGCTCGACGCCGCCGAGAAGATTATCCTCGCCTGGCGCGAGTGGACCGATGAGTCTGTGGGCGTCATCGCGCACACAGCCGACGGCGTGGCGCATAACACTGTGACGCCCGTCATCCGCCGCGTCGACTCTCGCGGCAATGCCGGCGGCGAGATCTACGAGGCCTACCTGGCGCTTCGCTGCAACATCACAACCGACGAGCATCCGCTGGGCGTATTTCACCCGCATGCCGAGTACCACCATATTAAGAAGGAGAACATCGGCTTGATCGAGGTCATGGGCCTGGCCATTTTGCCGCCGCGCTTGGTTCCCGAGCTCGGCGCTGTCCGCGAGCACTTGCTGGCAGCCAAGGCCGATGTCAGTTACGACCTTGCCGGCGCGCTCGAGGGCGACGACCTTTGCCGCAGCCACGCCGCATGGGCCGAGGACGTCTTTGCCCGCCGCGCCGACGAGCTTACGGCGGATAGCGCCATCGACATCCTGCATGAGGAGGTCGGCATGGTGTTTGGCCACGTGCTCGACAACGCCGGCGTCTTTAAATGGGACGAAGCCGGTCGCGCCGCCCAGCAGCGCTTTATCGACTCGCTGTAGAGAACGGGTCCGAACGTTCAACAGCAGCCCGCACGACATAGCCACCTATACGACAACGGCGCCTGCCGGCAATATCGCCGGCGGGCGCCGCTTTTGGTGCAAGGGCAGCTAATTTGGGACGGGGCTATTTTGACTACTTTGCATCTAGAAGTAGTCAAAATAGCCCCGTCCCAAATTAGCTGCCTCTCATGAGAGTGGAAAATCTCCCACTCTAAGCCCGCTTGCGAGCCCAAAATGGGAGATTATCCACTCTCGTTTTGTTCGGTACGCCGTAACTCTAAAGTTCGGTTACCTCTACGCTGTTGTAGACCTCGTCCCAGCGGTCCATGATCAGGTGGCCGGTCTTGGGATCCATGGCGTTGAGCTTGCCGCAGGTATTGGCGGTCTTGAGCACCGTGACGTCGTCGGCGCCAGCAGCAATGGCATGCGCAAAACCGGCGATGGTCGAGTCACCGGAACCCGTCGCGTTCACAGCCGCAATCGCGGGCGTCTTGGCGCGGAACGCGCGGCCCTCATGGAATCCTACCGAACCGGCAGCGCCCATCGAGACAACGACCCAGGGAATACCAGCAAAGCGGCCATCGGCGGCAAGCGCCTCGCGCAGGGCATCGACATCATCGGTCGTAAAGGACGTACCCAGCAGGCCGTTAATCTCGGTCAGGTTGGGCTTTACGAGCTCGGGCTTAGCGTCGGACTCCAGCGCGGCCTCCAGCGATGCACCCGAGGTGTCGAGTAGCACCTTGGCGCCCGCCTCTTCGGCG
Organism: Collinsella sp. HCP28S3_E12; assembly: GCF_052065595.1. Taxonomy (NCBI): domain Bacteria; kingdom Bacillati; phylum Actinomycetota; class Coriobacteriia; order Coriobacteriales; family Coriobacteriaceae; genus Collinsella; species Collinsella sp. HCP28S3_E12. Next base: position 152,405 of record NZ_JBQHTS010000001.1, on the reverse strand, counting down.
ATCTTGACGAGCTCGGCATAGTAGCCGGCATCGATGCCGCGCGGCAGCGAGCCCGAAAGCGTCACAACGTCCGCCTTCGCTGCAAGCTCGGCGAACTTGGCCGTAAAGGCCTCGAGCTCGGCCGGGGCGATCTGCGGGCCGCTCTCCAAAAGCTCGGTCTGATTACCCTCGTGCAGAATATTCAGGCAAATGCGCGTCTCGCCGGCAATGGGTACAAAGTCGTTCTTGACGCCGTCGGCATCCATAAGCTCGGCCATATAGGCACCCATGTGACCGCCAAGCAGGCCAGTCGCGAGCACGTCGTCGCCCAGCTGCAGCAGCACACGGCTCACGTTGAGGCCCTTGCCGCCAGCGGTCTTTTCGGGCGTCACCCGGTTAACATCGTCGATGACCAGCTTATCGAGCTGATAGCGCGTATCAATCGACGGGTTCATGGTAACAGTCAGAATCATATTGAACTCCTGTTTCCGGGGCACGACACGCGCGGCCCCAAACATACGATAGCTCGTTAAAGGATCTCGATCTCAAAGCCGCGGGTAACGGTCTCCCCCGGCTTGGCCACCAGGCAGCCACGCTTGTGCTCCAGAATATCGTCCTCGTCGGAGCAGGTGGACAGACCACCCCACGGTTCCACGGCCACAAAGTCGCCCTCGGGCTTGCTCCACACAATCAGGTATGGCATATCGGGGAACGTCAGACGCACGCCCTTGTCCTCGGTTTTCTTGGTAAGCGTAACCACGCGGCTCTCGAGCACGTCAAAGATGGTCTCTGCGAAGTCAAAGAGTTCGTGGGTCAGCGGCAGGTCATGGCCAACCATCGGGTTCTTGCTGCGATGCTCAACATCAATCAGGCCCGTCGAGGGAACGGCAGTACAGAGCTCGGTGGCCTCGCGCTGCTCAAAACGAAGCTCGTAGTCGTCATAGGACTCGCCCTCGTCAAGCGGGCACTTAAAGCCAGGGTGACCGCCCACAAAGAACGGCATGTCCTCGGTGCCCTCATTGGTCACCTCGTACGACACGGCCACCTTCTCCGCATCGATCGTGTAACGAGCAACGATCTTAAACGGATACGGGTACTGCTCGAGCAACTCGGCATGGTCGGCAGAGCTTAGGCTCAGCGCAACCATGTTGTCGCTCTGCTCCTCGAGTTTCCACTCCTGTTTGCGCGCAAAGCCGTGGCGGGCGAGCTTAACCTCGCGGCCGCCCATGGTCATTGCGTGACCGTCGCGAAGGCCGCCGCAGATTGGGAAGCAAATGGGTGCCTGGCCCGACCAGACTGCCGGATCACCCTGCCACAGGTACTCACGGCCGTTGGCCGCAATAGAAGTGAACGACCCGCCCGCCGTGCTCAGTGCCACGCGGATAGAACCGTTATCAAGAACAAACTCCATAGGAGCCTTCCCTTTCTTACGACAGCCCACCAAGTCAATAGGGCTGATAGAAAACCGGCCCGCGCCCCCTCACAGAAACGCGAGCCGTCAATTGAAAAGCTGCAGAATGCCGGGTACCGCCAAGAGCGAAGCACTCAAGCCAAGCAAGCAAACGTGTTATCGGAGCAGCTTACCGAACCAGAAAGCTTCGCAACAACAGCGGTAACCCTGCAGGTACCCCCAACGTCAGCGAGCGGCGCTCAGGTGCCCCAGGTCGCCGCGAAAGAGGAGCGACGCGTACTTCATGTACGCGAGCGACGGTTTGAGCGACGAGATGGGGTGCCTGAGCGCCGCGCAGCGTCGACCCGTTACGCGGTTTGGTAAAACCGCGTAACCCCACTAGTCGTGGTATTCTCCGCGGTCCCACTTCTCGAGGAACTCATCAAAGAAGTGCGGGTCGGCCTGAGCCTCGGCGTCGGCCTTATTGCAAGCATCGATCTTGGCGATCAGGGCATCGTGCTCGGGGGTCTTCTCGTAGGGCTCCTCCAGGAAGGCAAGCATGATATCGGCCATCAGGAACTCACCGGTGATCTTGCCACCAAAGCCCACGATGTTGGCGTTGAGCTCGCGACGGGCATACAGGGCAGAGGTCATGTCGCGAACCAGGGCGCAGCGGGCGCCGGGAACCTTGTTGACGGCGTTGGTGATGCCGATGCCGGTGCCGCACAGGGCCACGCCAAAGTCGGCCTTGCCGCTGGCAACAGCCTCGCCCACGGCCTTGCCGTAGATGGGATAGTGCGTACGGGTGTGGCTGTAGGTGCCGCAGTCGAGCACCTTGTAGCCAGCCTGCTCCAGGCGGTCGGCCAGATAGATCTTCTCGTCCGTAACGATATGGTCGCAACCGATTGCGATGGTCTTCTTCATCAGAACGTCCTTTCGTCTGAATTCACAAGTTGAGGTAGAAGTTCGAGTTCTCGGTGGCTCTCGTTAGGCCATCTTGTTGAGCATGTCGACACGGATCTGGTGACGGCCGCCGGCGTACTGGGCACGCAGGAACTCGCGGGCGATCTTCTTGGCGACCTCGGTTCCCACAACGCCCGGGCCCATGGTGACCATGCGCGAGCCGTTGTGCTCGCGGGTCATGTAGGCGGAACGCTCGTCGGAAATGTTAGCGACGACCATGCCCTTGATCTTGACGGCGGCCATATAGGAGCCGACACCGTACTTATCGAATGCGAAGCCCTGGGAATCCTTGTGCTCCAGCAGGTCCTTGGCAACGGCGGTAGCGGAATCGACAAAGTCCGCGGCAGGGGTCTCGGAATAGTCGACGACCTCGTGACCATCGGCGATGAGCATCTCCTTGATGGACTCCTTCATCGACATACCGTCGGCATCGGAAGCGATTACAACCCTCATGACATCCTCCTTGAGAGATACGCAGGTGCGTTGTTTCTGTTTGGAAGTGTTGAATCTCGTTCAGGTCCGGGCATCTGAATGTGCGATTCTTCACTGTTCATGTTTATTTGAACACATTCGAACAGTAACTGCAACAACTTTTTGTTTATCTTTGTTCTTTTTTGAACAAATACCGTTCACGGATGATTGCTGACCGTTTGGACCGGGCGCGGGCGTAGCGACCATGTGTTCAACAAACAAAAGGGCGGCCGAGAACGTGTCTCGGCCGCCCTTCGGCGGTATGCCACGGTATATACAGCTGTTTTAGCTACTAGGACTGCCCGCCCTTCTTGGCATGCTTGGACGGAGTGCCCAGAAAGCGGCCCGTCAAATAATTCGTCGGCCCGGAAATATCAATCCCCAGCAGTGTGTGCCCCAGCCACAAAAACGCCGCGAGCACCAGCAATGGGATAACGCACGAGGTCACTATCATCACGATGACACCTTCGATCAGATCGGTCACCTGCTGCACAATCTCATCGGTCATCTGCTTGGCGCCGCTGGTCACCGTCGTGACAAGACCCGAGGCACCGTCGGCAAGCTGTTCAAGCACGTTCTTGGACTCTGCGGACTCAGTCTTTTTCTTGTTTGCTTTGGAGCTATCGCTATCTGCCGCACTCGCAGCGTCAGTCGCCTTTTGCTCGGCCGCCTCGATGCTCACTCGATACGTTTCATCAACCTTCTGCGACACCCATACGCTCGCGGGCACCAACACCATGCTAATGATGGCGACCACCAGCACACGCGTTGCCACGCGACGAATGACCGTGCTCGTGCTCCAGCGTCCGTGAATGCCAAGCGACGCTGCAAAGAGCACTAGCGCAAACGGGATCAGGATGCCCAGGCCAACCGACCACAAAATCGTGAGTAAATATTTCTCTAGGTATAGCACGGCAAGCACGATACCAAGATTACCCGAAAGCTGTGCGAGCTGCTCGGCAACCGGCGTTCCCGTATCGCCCGGCAGCGCAGTGATACCCGCAGATAGGGCGACGCACGAGGTCGTGAGCGCCAATACATTGCCCTTCTTTTGATCGATGACCTCGATGGTGGAGTCCCAAGTCTTGGTATCGGCAAAATGCGGACGAGCCACAAACCCCGACAGCAGCGCCAGTACCACAAGCGCAACGATGAGGCCAATCTGCAGTTTTTTGTTTGCGCACACGACATCGGATAGGCTGGGCTGCAGCTCGGTCACCGTTGTTTGCTCGGTTATCTGGACAGGACGCCCATGAGCCATCTCGCCCGCGTCTCTCTTTTGAATCGATCCGTTGTCCGGCATTTGGATACCTCCTCATTCCGGCCTGTATTGCGGATGGAAGTATACCCACCCAGCGAAAAACCGAACGGGAGGAGGCGCAACGGGCTGCCGCATGACCCGCTTGCCACGAAATGGGCCCATCTACTACGTTTAACTGCCCATCCCCGACCATGCCCCGTGGCGTAAAAACAAAACCACAGGTAGAACGCTTGCAGTTTTTCATGAAACGCGGGTATGGACGGGGGTATCGGGTTAAACGTAGTAGATGGGCCATTTTCGTGGCGACGCTGCCAACCGATCCCCTGGGGACGGAGGAGAACGGATCATTTTGGGCCGTCAGCCCCTATTTCACCGCAACTTGGAGGAGGACAGAAAAAGCCCTGCTGCGGGTAGCGGCAGGACTTTTGGAAGGGGCTTGGTTGTGAGGGCTCGTTAGGCGAGCTTGGCCTCGAGCTCGGCGATGCGCTTGTAGGCATCGATGGTAAAGCGGGCCTGCTTCTCCAAGATCATAGTGGTCATGAGAGTGTCCTGAGCGTGAGCCATGATGAAGGTCATCTCCATCTCGCCGCCGCCGGCCTCCTGCGAAAGCAGCTTGGTCTGCGTGTCGTGGGCGCCGATAAGTGCATCGCTGGCATCCTTGTGCAGCTGTTCGGCCTTCTCAAAGTCACCCTCGCGAGCAGCATCGAGCGCTGCAAGCAGATCGGTCTGGGCGTCACCTGCGTATGCGACAATCTCGAATCCAACCATCGAGATTTCTTCTTTGGTTGCCATATTGCGTTCCTTTCACATATGAACCAACGGAGAGCATCGCGTCCGGGCATCCGCGCTGCGCTGTGTATGACAGAAACAATAACATTCAAACAAAAAAGAACAATACAAAACGTAATTTCGAGCTATGAACGGTCAATTTTTGCCCGTGAACGGTTTCCAAACCATTTCGAACAATATCAAACATGATTAACGGAAACCCAAACAGGACCGCGCCCTAACGCAAATCGTGCACCGTATCGCCCTCTACGAGCACGCCGGGGATCAGCATGTGCTCCACGCCAGACGCAACTCCCTCGGCGCCGGCGATCTTGTCGACTGCCCACATGCCGACACGCTTGTTGTCAAAGCGCACGGTGGTCAGGCGACGATCGGGCACGATGTCGCCCAGACTATCATCAACCCCCACCACGCTCACGTCCTCGGGCACACGCCTTCCGCGCGACTCGAGTCCGCGAATGCAGCCGTAGGCCATGGCGTCATTGGAGGCATAGATGGCAGTACAGGTCGGATCGTCCGCCAGAGCCTGGCCTGCGGCATATCCACTCCGCGCCGTCCAGTCGCCACGGATGAGTCGCGGCAGCTCAATACCATGCGCACGCAATGTCTCGCGCCAGCCCTCCTCGCGCTGCATGCCCGAAAGCGAGCGTTCGGGACACGAGATAAAGTGCACGGTCTTGTGCCCCTGCCCCAGCAAGTACTCGACAACCTGGCGCGAACAATCGAACTGATCGTTATCGACCGTCGAGCACAGCGGGTGCTCCAGCATGGTAACGAGCACCGTCTGCATACCAGGCAGCGGCTCAAAGGTGCCAAAGTCCGCCGGCATGCGATTCATGATCACAACCATGCCATCCACCGGCAGTGCGCTCATGCGCGACGATGCGCTCTCGAGAGTATAGGGATGTCCATCTACTTTAGTGAGGGTAATGGCGTAGCCGTGCTTATCGGCGGCGGCGGCAAAGCCCTCCATACGGTCGAGGTTGCCGGTACCGGTAATGTTGAACATGGCGACGCCGACGGTCTTAAACTTGCCGCGGCGCAGCGATCGACCGGCAAAATTGGGGCGATACCCCAGCTCGCGCATGGCGGCACGCACGCGCTCCTTGGTCTCGGGGCGCACGCTGGGTGAATCGTGGACGGTGCGCGAGACCGTCTGTTCTGAGACGCCCGCGAGGAGCGCCACATCCTTAACGGAAACCGATTTTTTAACAGCGGCCATAGGTCGATCTTTCTATGTCAACGATGCCATTGGTGGCACCCTACGCAGTCAAATGAAACATCTTCAAGTATATCTAACGCCTCCCCCACCATACGCTCACCACCCAAAACCTACCGTTCACCGACATTTTTGCTTCCCCGAACGGCTTTTATCGCCCAAATGTTAACGTTGCCATTGTGCAAACACAGAGCCACCGGGCGGCTCAAACGTTTACGCGCAAGAAATCGACGGTCCGCAGGCACAGGGGCCATCGGTTCGCATCTTATTTTGTGTCACAAAATGGCAACGTCAGCATTTTGGCAACCAAACGTCAAAAGCTACCATCGTTGCTAACCCACCGACTCTTAGGAGCTTTGCATGGAGCAACTCATCGCCACCATCGAAAAGGGCCAGCCCTTTTTCAACGCGATCGCCCGCAACAAGTACCTCAAGGCGATCCGCGACGGTTTTATCTCCGTCATCCCCATCATCATCTTCTCGTCCATCTTCTGCCTGGTAGCCTCGGTCCCCAACATCTGGGGTTTCTACTGGCCCGATGACATCAACAACGCCCTGTGGAAGTGCTACAACTACTCCATGGGCATCCTGGCCATCGCCTGCGCCGCTACCACGGCCAAGCATTTCGCCGACGCCCAGAACCGCGATCTGCCCAAGAATAACCAGATCAACTTTATCTCGTGCATGTGCGCGGCCATCATCGGCTTCTTGCTCCTTTCGAGCGACACCATCGCCACGGATGCCGCCAGTGGCTTCAACACCACCTACCTTGGTTCCAAGGGCCTACTGACCGCCTTCATCGCTGCGTTTGTGACCGGCATCATTTACAAGTTCTTTATCAAGCGCAACATCACCGTCAAGATGCCCGAGCAGGTTCCGCCCAACATCTCGCAGACCTTTAAGGACATCATCCCCTTCTCCGTCTGCATCACCGTCTTTTGGGTCTTTGACATCGTCTTCCGCGCTGCCTTTGGCTTCTGCTTTGCCCAGGGCGTCATCCAGGTGTTCCAGCCCCTGTTCACCGCTGCCGACGGCTACATCGGCCTTGCTGTGATTTACGGCGCCATGAGCCTGTTCTGGTTCGTGGGCGTCCACGGCCCCTCGATCGTCGAGCCCGCCATCGCCGCCGCCCTCGTTTCCAACATGACCGACAACCTGGCTGCGTTCCAGGCCGGCCAGCACGCTTCCGCTGTCCTGACCCAGGGTGCCCAGTACTTCGTCGTCTGCATGGGCGGCACCGGCGCCACGCTCGTCCTGGTCTTTATGTTCTGCTTCCTGGCCAAGTCCCAGGAGATGCGCGCTGTCGGTAAGGCCGCCATCGTCCCCGTGTGCTTTGCCGTCAACGAGCCGCTGCTGTTCGCCGCGCCTATCGTGCTCAACCCCGTCTTCTTTGTCCCGTTTGTCTTTGCCCCGATCGCCAACATCTGGATCCTCAAGATCTTTATCGACTTCTTGGGCATGAACGGCTTTATGTACACCCTGCCTTGGACCGTCCCCGGCCCCATCGGCACCATCATGGGCCTGGGCTTCCAGCCGCTCGCCTTTGTGATGCTCGCCCTTATCCTGGTCGTCGACTTCGTTCTGTACTATCCGTTCTTCCGTGCCTATGACGCCCAGAAGTGCGCCGAGGAGGCCGAGATTTCCCAGGAGGAGCTCGCCGCCAAGAACGCCGAGAAGGCCGCCAAGCTCAACGATGCCTTCCAGGGCAAGGCCGATGCCAAGAGCGTTGCCGCCGGCGCTGCTGCCGAGGCCGTGGAAGCCGGCGCTCCCGCCGCTTCCGCAGCACCCGCTGCCGAGGCAACGGCCACCAGCGACCTCAACGGCAAACGCGTGCTCGTGCTCTGCCAGGGTGGCGGTACCTCGGGCCTGCTCGCCAACGCGCTGGCCAAGGCCGCCAAGGAGCGCGGCATCAATCTTGAAACCGCTGCCGAGGCCTATGGCAACCACGTGGACATGCTCCCCGACTTCGATCTGGTCGTCCTGGCCCCGCAAGCCGCAAGCTACCTGGCCGACCTGCAGAAGGACTGCGAGCGCGTGGGCAACAAGTGCGTCGCCTGCCGCGGTAAGCAGTACATTGAGCTTTCCCAGAACGGCGATAAGTCTCTCGCCTTCGTAAGCGAGCAACTCTCGAAGTAAGTAACGCACAGGGCCAGCCGACCATCCAAGACCGGCTGGCCCTTCGATTTAGACGATTGGATCATCATGTCCGTTAACCCTGCTAGCGTCACCAACCCGCCTGCGCAGTTTCCCGAGGACTTTGTCTTTGGCGGCGCCACTGCTGCCTACCAGGTAGAGGGCGAGACCCGCACCCACGGTAAAGGCAAGGTTGCCTGGGACGACTTCCTGGAGGCCCAGGGGCGCTTTTCCCCCGATCCCGCTTCGGACTTCTACAACCAGTACCCCGTCGATCTGGAGCTGTGCGAGGAGTTCGGCATCAACGGCATTCGCCTCTCCATTGCCTGGAGCCGCATCTTCCCCAACGGCACCGGCGAGATCAACCCCGAGGGCGTGCAGTTCTACCACGATCTCTTCGCCGAGTGCCACAAGCACCACGTTGAGCCGTTTGTCACGCTGCATCACTTCGACACGCCGCTTGCCCTCTTTGAGAAGGGCGACTTCCTCAACCGCGAGACCATCGATGCCTTTGTGGACTTTGCCACCTTCTGCTTTAAGGAGTACGCCGACCAGGTGACCTACTGGTTCACCTTTAACGAGATCTGGGCCGATGCCTCCAACACCTACATCGAGGGCACCTTCCCCGGCGGCGTCAAGGCGCATCTGGCCGAGGCTTTCCAGTGCGAGCACAACATGATGCTCGCCCACGCCAAGGCCGTACTGGCCTTCCACAACGGCGGTTTTAAGGGCAAAATCGGCGTCATTCAGTCGTTGGAGTTTAAGTATCCGCTCAACGAGAACGACCCCGCCGACATCAAAGCCGCCAACAACGAGCACGTGTTGCAGAACCAGTTCTTGCTCGACGCCACCTTCCGCGGCGACTACGCGCCCGACACCCTCGAGTGCGCCAACCGTCTGGCTGCCGTCTCGGGCGGCACCATCGAGATCCTGGACGAGGACCTCGAGATTATGCGCGAGGCCGCGCTCTACAACGACTACCTGGGCGTCAACAACTACCAGTGCCGCTTCTTGAAGGCTTACGACGGCGAGAACGACCTGCACCACAACGGTACGGGCGAGAAGGGCACCGGCCGCTGGCGCGTTAAGGGTATTGGCGAGCACGTGAACAAGCCTGGCATCCCCACCACCGACTGGGACTGGATCATCTATCCCGAGGGCCTGTTCGATCTGCTCGTCTACATTAAGCAGCGCTACCCCAACTACAAGCAGATCTTCATTACAGAAAACGGCATGGGCTACAAGGACCCCTACAAGGACGGTTTTGTGGACGACCAGCCGCGCATCGACTACATCGAGCAGCACTTGCGCTGGCTGCTCAAGGCCATGGAGGTGGGCGTCAACGTGGGCGGCTACTTCCTGTGGAGTCTGCAGGATCAGTTCTCCTGGACCAATGGTTACAACAAGCGCTATGGCTTCTTCTACGTTGACTTTGAAACCCAGAAGCGCACGCCCAAGGCAAGCGCCTACTGGTACAAGCACGTGGCGCAGACCCGTCGTCTGGACTAGCAGCTGGCGACCAGCGGAATTGCCCCGCTCACATAACCTGTCCCCATTTCTCAGCCGGGGGTGGCACGTCACACGGCGCGCCGCCCCCGGCCTTTTGTTTTTGTTCGGCTGGGGGGGCCGTTTGTCTCGATCTGTAACATCTAGCCGAGTTTTTGGTCCCTAGCTGTTACAAATCAAGACAAACCGGGAAGACGGGGCCGAATTGTCTAAATCTGTAACACTAAAACCGGTTTTGGACGTCTGGTTGTTACAGATTGAGATAAACGCACAGGACAATCCTCTCAATCTCGATCTGTAACATCTAGCCAAGTATTTCGGTCCTAACTGTTACAGATTGAGATGAACGAGCCAAGCACGTCTACGCCCGCAGGTCCTTCACGCTGGAACGCTCGACCAACACGCCCGAGACGAGCGTACGGCTTCTGGAGCTCGGGGCTTCCAGACCTGCGACGACCTCGTTAAGCGCACGGATGCCCAGCTCGCGGTGGCGAAACTTCACCGACGTCAGAATCGAGTTGGGGATCGTCTTGTAGAGCTCATCGTCGAAGCCGATCACGGACACGTCGTCGGGCACACTGAGCCCTTTGTCACGCAGGGCCATCATCACGCCGTTTGCCATGCAGTCGTTAGCAGCGAGGACCGCCGTGCAATCGGGCTTATCGGCAAGCACAAGGCCCGCGGCATAGCCACTATCCGCATTCCAATCGCCTTGCAGAGGCTCGGGCGGCTCAATGCCACGCGCCTCGAGTGCCGCACGCCAACCTTTCATACGGCACTGGCTCGACAGCGACTCTTTCTTACCAGAGACGAAGTACACGTTTTTATGCCCGTGATTCAAGAAGTATTCGCACGCCATGCGCGCACCACCCTCTTGATCGTCACTAACGGTAGAGCAGGTAGGATGTTCCATCGGCGTGATAATCACCGTCTTGAGGTCTTTCGGCGCCTCAAAGGTATCAAAGTCATCGACCATTTGACGCAGGTTGAAGATCATGCCGTCGACGGGAAGCTGCGACATCCTACGCGCCGCTTCGGCAAGGGTCATCTTCTCCCCCGCCCGCTTTTTGATCATCGTGAGAGCAAAGCCTCGCTCTTCGGCGGCATCGGCGATACCGTCAATCATGTCCACGGCGCCGCCCGACAAGTGGAACAGCACGACGCCGATGCACCCGTAACGGCCCAACTTGAGTGAACGCGCGGCAAAGTTCGCCCGGAACCCAAGCGCCTCCATGGCAGCATGGACCCTATCGCGCGTCGACTCGCGCACGCTATCGGGATCGTTGATCACGCGCGACACCGTCTTGAGAGAAACACCCGCGGCAATCGCCACATCGTTCATCGAGACGTTTTTCTTGTCCATCGTTGCCACTGCTTCTCCACTCGGTTCTCTATCGCTTGTTTTTTGCGTTCTAGCATACACTACCTGCCTGACTGATAAATCAGCCGTTTATCGGACAATATCGACCGTTCACCCGTAAATCCTTGTTGCTCTTCCAAAAATGTCTTACGTTGTCATTAACGAAATGACAACGTTGTCATTTCACAATGCCTTCCTTAAGCAGGAAGGTTTCCGGGCAGTCCTGACCATCCATCGACGACCAGTTCCATCCACATGCATCGCGCATCAAGTAACAAAGGAGCTTTATGGACGCCATCGTAAAGATGCTCGAAAAGCATCAGCCGTTCTTTGAGAAGATCTCGAGAAACATCTACCTCCAGGCCATCAAGGACGGATTCCTTGGGTGCATGCCCATTGTCCTCACCTCTTCGATCTTCCTGTTGATTGCCACCCTTCCCGGCGTAGTTGGCATCACGCTGCCCCAGCCGCTCATCGACTGGTGCAATAAGCTGTACAACTTCACCATGGGCGTCATGGGCATCATGGTCGCCGGCACCACCGCCAAGAACTTTACGGCTTCCATGAACCGTCGCATGCCCGCCGGCAAGGTGCTCAACGACGGTTCCACCATGGTTGCCGCCCAGTGCAGCATGCTTTTGCTCGCCGTTACGCAGTTCACCACCAAGCTCGACGGCTCCGAGCTTTCGGTCTTCGATTGCACCAGCATGGGCACGCGCGGTCTGTTCTCGGCCTATATCGCCGCGTTCATTACCGTGTGGGTCTATAAATTCTGCGTCTCGCGCGATTTGACCATTAAGCTGCCCAAGGAAGTCCCGGGCGCCATCGCTCAGAACTTCCGCGACATCATCCCCTTTGGCGGCGCCGTCATCATCTGCGGCATCATCGATGTCGTCGTGCGCAACCTCATGGGCGTTCCGTTCTCCGAGCTGCTTATCAAACTGCTCTCCCCGCTCTTTACCGCTGCAGAAACCTATCCTGGCCTTATCCTTATCCAGGCAGCCACCGCGTTCTTCTGGTTCATCGGTGTCCATGGTCCTTCGATTGTCCAGCCGGGCATCGACCCCATCCGTCTTGCCAACCAGGCCGAGAACCTGCAGGTTCTGCTGGCCGGTGGTCACCCCGCCCATTCCCTCACCTTCAACATGTCGCTCGTGGGTGAGTTCGGCGGCACCGGCGCCACGTTCATCGTGCCGCTTCTGCTGATTCTCTTCATGAAGTCCAAGCAGCTCAAAGCCGTCGGTAAGGCTTCGATTGTTCCTGTTGCCTTCGCCGTCAACGAACCGCTGCTCTTTGGCGCGCCGATGATCCTTAACCCCTACATGCTCATCCCCTTTGTTGCCGCCGGCTGCGTCAACGTGAGTGTTGCCAAGTTCTTTATCGATAACGTGGGCATGAACGGCTTCTCCTTCGTGGTGCCTTGGGCTACCCCCGCCCCCATCGGCATCTTCATCACCACGAACTTCCAGCTTATCGCCCTGGTATTTGTCGCGATCATCATCTTGCTGGACGCCATCATCTACCTGCCGTTCTTGAAGGCATACGATAAGCTGCTCTGCGACCAGGAGGCCGAACGCGCCGCCGAGCTGGGTCTCGAGTCCGATGGCGCTGCCACCATCGCCGCCAGCACCTCTGCGCCCGCTGTCGAGCAGACCACCGCTTCCGTCGAGCCGACCGCCGCTGCCGCCGACAGCAAGCCTGTCGCCGATCAGCCCGAGCCCGCCTCCGACGCATCCGCTAAGAAGGATGTCGATGGCCTGAAGGTCCTCGTCCTGTGCGCCGGCGCTGGCACCTCTGCCATGCTTGCCAACGCCATCAAGGAAGGTGCCGCGCAGACCGGAGAGAACATCGCTTCCTCCGCGGGCGCCTATGGTCAGCACACTGCCATCATGGATCAGTACGACGTTATCGTGCTTGCCCCGCAGGTTCGTAGCTACTACAACGACATGAAGGCCGACACCGATCGCCTGGGCATTAAGCTTCTCGCCCCGCGCGGTAAGGAATATATCGACCTTACTCGCGACCCCGCTGGCGCCATCAAGTGGCTCCGCGAGAACCTCGACTAGTTCCTCCCTCTGTTGGTGCCCGGATCCCCAGTTCGGGCACCTCTCCCTATTCGTATCCCGCAGAAAGGATGCCTCATGACCAACCCCATGCAGTTCCCCGACGGCTTTGTGTTTGGCGGCGCCACCGCCGCTTACCAGGTTGAGGGCGAGACCCGCACGCACGGCAAGGGCAAAGTGCCCTGGGACGATTTCCTAGCTGCCCAGGGTCGCTTCTCCCCCGATCCTGCAAGCGACTTCTACAACAAATATCCGGTCGATATCGACCTGTGCCAGCGCTTCGGCATCAACGGTATCCGCGTCTCCATCGCTTGGAGCCGCATCTTCCCCAACGGCACTGGCGAGATCAACCCCGAGGGTGTCGCCTTCTACCACGAGCTCTTTGCCACCTGCAATAAAGCCGGCGTTATCCCCTATGTCACGCTCGATCACTTTGATACGCCCGAGGCCTTTTACCAGAACGGCGGCGAAGGCTTCCTGACGCGCACGACGATCGACGCCTTTGTCGAGTACGCCAAGTTCTGCTTTGCCGAGTTCACCGAGGTCAAGCACTGGTTTACCTTTAACGAGATTCCCGCGACCGCCGAGGGCAGCTTTATCGTCGGCAACTGGCCGCACGGCGAGAAGTATCGCCTAGACAAGGCCTTCCAGCTTATGCACAACATGATGGTGGCCCACGCCAAGGCTGTCGTCGCCTTCCATGAGGGCGGCTTTGAGGGCGAGATCGGCATTGTCCAGAACCTAGAGCCCAAGTATCCCCTCGACCCCAACAACGCCGCCGACTGCGAGGCAGCTCGCATGGCCGACGTCATCAACAACCGCTGGGTACTCGACGCCACCTTCCGCGGCCACTATGCAGCCGACACCATGGAAGCCGCAACCAAGCTGGCCCATATCGCCGGCGGCGAGCTCGACGTCCGCGACGAGGACATCGCCGCGCTGACCGCCGCGCTCCCCTACAACGATTGCCTGGGCGTCAACACCTACAAGTGCCAGTTCCTGCGTGCTGCCGAGGGCGAAAACGACATCAACCACAATGGCACCGGCGACAAGGGCTCCTCGCGCTGGTTCCTCAAGGGCGTGGGCGAGTCGTGCGTGCGCGAAGGCGTACCCACCACCGATTGGGACTGGATTATCTATCCCGAGGGCCTGTACGACCTGCTGCTGCGCATTAAGAACGATTACCCCAACTACAAGAAGATCTACATCACCGAGAACGGCATGGGCTATAAGGACGACTTCGAGGATGGCTTTATCGACGACGCCCCTCGTATCGACTACATGCGCCAGCATCTCGCGTGGATCCTCAAGGCGATCGACGGCGGCGTGAACGTCGACGGCTACTTTGTGTGGTCGCTGCAGGACCAGTTCTCCTGGACCAACGGCTACAACAAGCGCTACGGCCTGTTCTACATCGACTTTGAGACCCAGAAGCGCTATCCCAAGGCGAGCGCGTACTGGTACAAGAACGTCGCGGAGACCGGCCTGCTCATGGCCTAACTTTTGCCGCATACCCCCTGTCGGCCGCATACGAATCCCTCCACGGGTTCGTATGCGGCCTCTTTTGTTTTGGCTCGGCCCGAGCAGGTCGTTTATCTCGATTTGTAACATCTAGCCGAATATTTCGGCCCTAGCTGTTACAGATCAAGACAAACAGAACGCCCGAGCAGAAATATCTCAATCTGTAACATCTAACTCGCTTTTAACCGTCTAACTGTTACAGATCAAGACAAAGGTGATGGCTGGATAGACAAAATCTCGATCTGTAACACCTAGTCGAGTTTTTAGGTCCTAGCTGTTACAGATTGAGACAAACGGGATAGGCCGGGCCAAAAATCTCAATCTGTAACATCTGGTTGGTGACTTCACCCCTACCTGTTACAGGTTGAGACAATTTGATGGCGAAGTCCCCATTTGCGCGTCATATCGCGTAGCGCTGACGCGCCGATTCCCCACAATGACAGGGGGGCAAAAGTCCTCACACAGTGCTTGCTAGCAATCCTGCAGCGCTAGCTAGCAAATGACCTGCGTATGCTCCTCGATGGCGGCGCGATCCTCGACCGAGATACCCGGCTCGCACACCACGGCATCCAGGCTGTCCAGACGGCAGAAGGTGTAGAAGTCGCGCTTGCCGATCTTGCTGGAGTCGGCGATCAGATAGCGCGAGTCTGCCTTGCTAAAGGCGAGCTGCTGGATGCGGCCCTCTTCCATGTTAGACGTAGACACGTCGCCGTCCAAAATGCCGTTTGCGCCGATAAAGGCTGCATCGATCCCCAGTGCGCGCAAGGTATCCTCGGCCGTTGGTCCCACAAAAGCGGCGGTGCGGCGACGATACATGCCGCCCACGAGGCACAGGTCGCAGTCTTCGCGCGCCTCGAGCAGGTTAAACACCGAAAGCGAGTTGGTCACAATGCGCAGGCGGCACGCCGGCAGCATCGATGCCATCTGCTCAACCGTGGTGCCCGTACCCAAAAAGATGGTCGAACCTTCCTCGATAAGCTCCACGGCGCGGCGCGCAATCTGCAGCTTTTCCTCGGCATGCTTGGTGCGCTTTTCGCTGTGCGAGTACTCGTGGCGCAACATAGCGTGGGGACGACCCTGCGCACTGCGGGCGCCGCCGTGCACGCGCTCGATCTCGCCCAGGCTCGCAAGCTCCTCAAGATCACGGCGGATCGTCATATCCGAGACGCCCAGTGCATCCGAAATCTCCTTGACCGAGACCGTGCCCTGCTCCTCGAGCAGCTGACGAACCTTATCCTGTCGCTCCGCTTTAATCACGATGAATCCTCGCCGTTCTTTGTGCGCATATCATTCAAACAGTAACGAACAAATTGTATCAGACTCGCGCGCGTCAAAAATGAACGCCCGCACGGCTCCAATCATCACTTTTTTGAGAAAAATACCCCCTGCTTTAGTGGGATGTAGTGATAATCTCACCTGTTCGCGCTACAGTTTGTCGGAAATACCTCGATGTTAGGAACCAAATGATCACTTCTGAGCTTTTCGGCACCGCGCCGTGCGGTACCCCCGTTCATCGTTACACCCTCAACGGGCCCGAGACCTGCGTTCGCATTATGGACTATGGCGCCACCGTGCTGGGTATCGATGTGCCCGACATTCCCGGCAACGTGCGCGATGTGGTGCTGGGCTTCGATAAGCTCGAGGATTACTTTGACAACCCCGCCTGCTTTGGCGCGACCATCGGCCCCGTGGCAAACCGCACTGCGGGCGCAACGATCACCATCGACGGTACGGACTGGCATATGCCCGCCAACGAGGGCGCCAACAACCTGCACAGCGATCTTGAACACGGCCTGCACAAGCGCGTGTGGGATGTTGAGCTCGACGAGGCCCACAACGCCGTGCGCATGACCACCTCACTTGAGGATGGCGAGTTGGGCCTGCCCGGCAACCGCACCTTTACGGCCGTGTTTACCGTGACGCACACCGGCCGCTTCCGTATCGAATATGGCTGCGAGAGCGACCGCGCCACGTACGTGTCCATGACCAACCACACGTACTTTAACCTTGCCGGCCATAACGCCGGTATGGACTGCGAGCACTTCTTTGTTGCCAACGCCGCACACTACCTGCCCATTGACGACCAGAACATTCCTACTGGCGAGATTGCTCCGGTCGAGGGAACACCGTTTGATTTTCGCGAGTTACGCCCCGTCGCGCCTGGCATGGAGGCCGACCATCCGCAGATTAAGCAGGCACGCGGCTACGATCACTGCCTGTGCATTGGCGGCTATCAGTACGGCCGCAATTTGCGCCGTGCCCTGCACGTCGAGGAGATGTGGACCGGCCGTGAGCTGGACTACTACACCACCGCCCCGGGCGTGCAGCTCTATACCGGCAACTGGCTAGGCGATGAGCACGCCAAGGACGATGCCAACTACGGCTGGGGCGCCGGCTTTGCCCTCGAGGCCGAGATGTACCCCGACACGCCGCACCGCCCGCTGTTCCCCCAGGGCATCGTGGGCCCGGGTCATCCCTACAGCAATGTGATCGAATACCACTTTATGAGGCACTAAGCTCATAACGCAACATATCGCACAGCAGCGCCCGCCGGCACACCGCCGACGGGCGTTTTTCTACCTAGTTGTAGGCAACCAGGCACATCCCGGCTTGAATGATTAGTGCATTTAACGTGAGAAAAGCTGTCAGAACACTTGCGCGGATTTGCGATGTCCCGTATCATAGACAGCCGTTGACGCCTCAGCTGCGTCACCACATGGCCGCCAGCGTAGCTCAGTTGGTAGAGCACCGCTCTCGTAAAGCGGGGGTCACCGGTTCGAGCCCGGTCGCTGGCTCCATTGCATTAGTGCAGCTCAGAAGCATAGTTGCTTCTGAGCTTTTTTGTTTTCGCGTCTCTTTCCTCCTTCTCCGAGGAGTGAAAAAGGGGTGAAAATCTTTTTTAACCGTTTTCCATAAATAGCTAGCATCATCCAACGTTCACATTAGATCGAACAACAATCCTGTTGCACATAGCCAAATTCCGCTGAGTATCAGAGAAGAACGTCCGGATTATACGCATCCAGCTTCGCTTCTCCAGTCGCCAGTGACTCCTCCAGCCGGTCAGCATATTCAACAATAGAGCCGTAGAACATGGGAGTAAATCCGAACTTTTCGATAAAGAGGGGTTCCGCTACGCCAACCCTCCTCTTGGCAACCGCGGTCTCATCTTTTTCATAGTACCCAGTGCCAGGAATCCGCTCGCTTGCCTGCGGCAAGCACTTAAGCTGCCTACGCAAGCGTGCCGATCCCTTTGAAAGACCCGTATAGGTGATAACACCAGAGATTACGCCACCGACACCCACAACAACCTTGCCAGCGGCATCCCCCACCGTCTGCTTTGTTATCTTGATACCCATGAAGCTCAAGAGCTTCTTGAGGATCGGATACCAACTGGTCTTGGTTAGAGACTGGCGAGCGACCTTTTTCGCGACCGCCTCTTGGGCGTTTTTGGCGATTACGGTTAGCATCGAATTCGCGCTGCCTACACCCATCATCACACCGAGCAACACTGCCATTTCGTAGAGAGTCTCGTCATCAACGTCGTCACATTCTTCAAAAAAGGTCTGCCAGCCATACAGGTATGCCAGCTTCTGCATAATCCTGAATGCGTGCACGTAGTATTGCGTAATATCAGCAGGAATGGTGCCCGCCATCGCAACACCTCCGGGAAGACCTGCTGCAAAGGAAAGGGCAGTTGACTTCTTTGTCTCAAAATCAATTACTTCTCTAGCAATTCTATCGATCAGGCCCACATCGATTCCGGCAGTGACGGGAGTCGTTTCCACGGCAAACTCGACGACATCTTTATGGACACCCTTCCTCCTCAACTCCGAGCGGAGGAAATGAGGCCGATCAATTCTCACTCCCTTTAACCGAGCAACTTTTTTCATAAAGTCAATCAAAAATCTCTGGGCCTCTGCCAACTGCTCATCGCTCTTGTCTTTTAGCTCTGCAAAAGCCGAATCAACGGGAACGACGACCTCGAGACCCTCTCCCTCGTTTTTCTTTCCAAGCAGCTTGACGTCCATACAGCCTTCCAATCGAATCGTTCATCGGCAACCAAATGCACTGCCCACCGATACCGCACTCGCAACATGTTAAGCCAGCGACTAAAACCGAACGCGCTCCCGCCTCAATTGTCACTCTTCTCGAAATCAATAACCCATATGCCAGGTCATCTCAATTTCGGGTGGTAAATCGTGAAGCAACCTGACCTGCTCGAGTTGGCAGATCGTCAACACCGAGAAAATCCATTTGCCGATTCTTCGACGCCTATTCATACGTAATTACGTAATTACGTAATTACTTAATTACGTATAATTAAATCAATTTATGTTGGAGGTTGATATGGCTGAAGCTCAAGAAAATAATCCGGAGAGACTTGATAAGTTCACGCTCTCCATTACCCGTGAAGACAAAAAGGCCCTTAAGCAATACGCAGCCCAGCAGGAAAAAACCGTTGCAAAAGTCGTGCGCGAATGGATTGACGAGAAGTGCAAGGGGGATAAATAATGTCCCAAACCACACAAGCCGTCGTTCAGAGCCTCGTTGAACGGGCGGTCAAATTAGGCGACCGCCAGCTCGCTGCGGACATCCGTGCCTTTGCAGCCCAGCGCCAGTTCGGTCTGGTCTTTGAGCACAATCGCCCCGAACGTCTACGCCTCTACGGTAAGCCCGTTATGCGCGGTGACACCGTACAGATGTTACCCGCGCGCGGTGAAAAGGAGAATGCCGATTCACAGCTACTATGGCGCGTCACTTCGCTCGACGGTCAAACGGCTCAGCTAACGCCATATAAATCTGTTTCCTATGACGAAAACAACAACGAGGATTGCTCCGTAGCTGTTGAGGACATCGTTGCGGTAGCGGAATACGATCAGCCCATCTATACTGGCCTCAAGGAGACCGGGCGTATCGAGCGCGGCGGCGACAGACCTTATCAAGTAGTTATCAATGGCGAGAACTACCACGCTCTTGAAACCTTGGCCTTTGCCTATGCAGGCAAAGTGGACTGCATATATATTGACCCGCCCTATAACACTGGCGCCCGCGATTGGAAATACAACAACGATTACGTCGACGGCTCCGACGCCTATCGCCACTCCAAGTGGCTTGCCTTCATGGAACGCCGCCTCAAGCTCGCCAAACAGCTGCTCAACCCCAATGATTCGGTGCTCATCGTGACAATTGACGAGAAAGAGTATGCGCGTTTGGGGCTGTTGCTTGAGAGGATATATCCAGGCAGCCGCATACAAATGGTCTCTTCGGTAATTAACCCCGCTGGCGTTGCTCGCCAGGGGGAATTTGCGAGATCAGATGAGTATATCTATTTCGTCTATTTCGGAGAGGCCGGTCCCAAGAAGGTCCCCCTCGGCGACGACTGGTTAGGTGGGGTCAATAATTCTTGCAAAGGTAAATTGCACTGGAACTCTTTGATGAGGACAGGAACCAATAGTCTAAGGTCCGATAGGCCCAATCTGTTCTATCCCATATATGTAAAAGAAGATGGGGGCAAAATCGACCATATAGGGGCATCACTTTCTCGTGACGAATCGAGGGAGGATGTTCCATCTTGCCCAGGATGTAAGACAGTATGGCCAATAAGGACGAACGGGGCTGAAGGAAACTGGCAAATTTCCCAGGCAGCTCTTCGAGTTGCCTTAGAAAAGGGTTTTGTTAAGTTGGGTCGATTTACCGAACGGGGTATGGCGATTTCATACCTGAAGAGCGGAGAACAGAAAAAGGTAGAAAGCGGGCTATTTCCAATAATTGGCCGCCGTGCTGACGGTTCGGTTATTGTTGACGACAGCAACTATGAAGCGAATTACATTCCCAGTACGCAGTGGCGCATCGCATCGCACGATGCATCCAGAAATGGCTCCGGTATGCTGAGAAAAATGATTCCAAACCGCAGCTTCCCTTTCCCAAAGTCCCTCTATGCCGTCGAGGACGCTATTCGTTTCTTTATCGCCAGCAAGCCCAATGCGCTCGTGGTCGACTTCTTTTCTGGGTCGGGTACCACGGCACATGCCGTCATGCGCCTGAACCACCAAGACGGCGGGTGCAGGCGCTCCATCAGCATCACGAACAACGAGGTCTCCGAGGACGAGGCAAAAAAGCTCATCAAACATGGTTCGCGTCAAGGCGATCCCGATTGGGAGGCCCTGGGCATCTGCCAGTACATTACCAAGCCACGCGTCACGGCGGCCATCACGGGAAAGACGCCCGAGGGTGACCCCATCAAGGGCGACTACAAGTTCACCGACGAGTTTCCCATGGCCGACGGTTTCGAAGAAAACGCAGTTTTCTTCGATCTCACCTACGAAGACCCGGACGCCGTCGAGCTGGGCGTGGCCTTCGAGGAGATCGCGCCCCTGCTCTGGCTGCGCGCTGGTTCGCGTGGCAGCATCATCAAGCACGAGCAGCCGGGCTTTGCCATGGCCGACGCCTACGCCGTCCTCTTCGACTTTGCTTCGGTCGGCGCTTTCATAGACGCCGTCAAGCAGAATGCCAGCATAGGGTGCGCCTATGTGATCACGGACGACACGGCTCGATACGCCTCCGTCAAGGCACAACTGCCTGGGCTCGACGTCGTCCGCCTGTACGAGAACTACCTGCAATCGTTCAAGATTGCCGCCGAGGATGCGGTGAGGTAAACATGAGAGTCGAACTTAAGGATTTCCAAGCCGGTGCGGTCGCGACCCTGGCGAACAAGTTGCAGTCGATGCGCCGACGCTACGAGCAGGACGGCGAGCTGTCCTCGATATGCCTCGCATCTCCCACGGGGTCGGGCAAAACGGTCATGTGCGCAGCGACGATCGAAGCGCTCTTCTTCGGAGACGACGATCTGAGCCTCATGCCCGACGAGAATGCCGTCGTTCTTTGGCTCTCGGATTCCCCGAGCCTGAACGAGCAGACAAGCGTGCGTTTCTCAAACGTGGCGGACAAGCTGGCAGACAGCATCCTTGACAGGCGCCACCTGGTCACAATTACCAACGACTTCGGAGCCGCGCACGACATTCTCGAGCCGCGCCACGTCTATTTCCTCAGCAAGGACCTACTCAGTAAGAACGGCCTGCTCACCAAAGGTGGTGAGGCCAACTCCGGCCGCGTGTTCTGGGACATCCTTGACCGCACTATCAGGGACCCGGAGCGTAACCTCTATCTGTTCATAGACGAGGCCCACCGCGGCCTGGGGGCCAATGTCTCGAGCGAGCGCGGCACGGCGACGATCTACGCCAACCTCATTGATGGTCTAGACGGCCGTGCGGCAATGCCCATCGTCGTCGGGGTCTCTGCCACGCCGCAGAGGTTCGAAGCTGCTATGGACCAGCGCGCCGATCGCGTACGCATGCCAAAGGTCGCTGTGACCCCTCGCGAGGTCCAGGAATCGGGCCTGCTTAAAGATATTATCGAGCTGCGCGTGCCCGAGAAGGACGATCCAGTCGAGCACCAATACCTTACTATGGCGTGCGAGCGCTATGCCCTGGCTTGCAACGAGTGGGGTGAGTACTGCGCCCGCGAGGGCGAGAGCTACATCAACCCCCTGCTGCTCATCCAGGCCGCTGACAATGTGAGTGGCTCGGCCTTGGTCGAGATGTGCGACCAGATCATGGGCTTAGTCCCCGGCCTTTCTGAGGCGATGTCGTTTGCCAATGTCTTCGGCGAGCACAAGGACATCGCGGCGGGAAAATACCTTATCCGCTATGTAGAGCCCGAGTTCGTTCAGGACACCTCGAGCATCCGCGTGCTTTTCGCCAAGGAGGCCGTCTCCAACGGATGGGACTGTCCGCGAGCGGAGGTCATCTTCTCGCAGCGCAGGCGTTCGGACTCGACCTATATCGCACAGCTCGTGGGGCGTATGGTACGCACCCCACTTGCGCGGCGCATCGAATCCGATGACCTTTTGAACTCCGTCGCCTGCTACCTGCCCCAGTTCAATCCCGAGAGCACTCAGGACGTGGTTGACTACCTCATGGGCCGCAAGGACGACATGGGCGAGAGCTCCATCGGCAAACAGAACATCGTTCTCAACCCCGTGACCATTACTGCTGCCGAACCAAAAACCAATGAGGAGTATCAGCAGGAGCTGAGGGCATACGAGGAGAACCGGAAGGCTGTCGAGGCTGCTCGTCAAGCGCAACCCGGCTACCAGTCATCGCTGGAGGGCTTTGCGACCCAAGAGCCCCTGGACATGCAGGGCGCCCAGCCATCGCTCGTTTCCGCCGTTCAAGGCTGTGGCAATCTGCCCCTTAATGAGAAGCCAGTTTCCCAAGCTGACACGGCTGGCGGCGATAGCCCCGCCGAGTCAGAGATTGCGCACTTCAATTCGGTCCAGCCAGCGCCTGTCGCGAAGCCTATCCCGATGTCAAAGCCTGAGCCGCCAAACAAGCGAGAGCAATCCTTCACGCATGACGAATGGGAGGGAATTCGCACCGCCTTCGACTCCATTCCCGTGCAGCGAATTCCGAAGAAGGCCAGAAACGAATTCCAGAGCTTGGTTAAGACGGCAACCCTGCTCGTCGAGACCGGTCTCGATGTCAACGCTGCAGCGGACGTGAATAGGCAGTTCACCCAGAAGCTCAAGGGCTATATCGTTGCCAACGAAGACGAATACCGCGAGGCACGCCATGAAGTCGAGGTTGCTGAGACCGTCAAGATTACGCTCGATAAGCTCAATGAGACCGAGGACCAGGAGCAGGAGGAGGCTCGTACGGACGCAGAAGGCCTCAGGAAGGCCGCTCGCGACGCCGACATACGCTTCACGAAGGAGTTCACGCAGGCATATCGCCGCGCCAACTTCAAGGAGCTTGGACGCCCTGAGTGCGACCTGAGGCTTGCCGCTGCGGTGCGCACGCAGCCCATCGTTAATGCGCTCGAGGACTGGGCGGCAAACTGCCGAAAGGCCTACTTTGACAAGGTCGACGGATCCGGTGATTATGACTACCTCAACGACGCCGCAAAGCTGCGTTATGACGAACTGGCTCGTGAAACCGAAGGCAAGCGCCTCACAAAGATAGAGTGGCCCACATCTACCAGCACGTCGGATAACTTCGCCAAGTATCCGCACCATATCATGCAGAAGGAGGACGGTCTCTGCCCACTCGACCTGAATCCGGTCGAAGACTTTATCGTTAAGAATGAGTTGGCGAAGAGCCGTACTGTCGCCTTTTATCGCAACCCGTCGGGTAGCATGTCGGCTAAGGCGTTTTCGATTCCGTACTCGTCATCGGTGGGGCGCATGGCCCTGCACCCAGACTTCCTCTTTTTCGTGAAGGACAGTGACGGAACGATCAGGCCGTCGATTATCGACCCGCACGGCGATTTCCTCGGTGATACGCTTGCCAAGCTCAGAGGTTACGTTGCCTACCTGCGCGAATATCCCGACGTGTTCAAGCGGGTTCAATTTGTGGGCGATATGGGCAACGGCGAGTATCGTGTTCTCAACCTGTTGCGCGAAGACGTCCAGAATGCCATAGAGAACTACAATAAAGTCGACTGCAAAGCCTTGTTCTATGGCCCCTTTGCAAACAACTATCACTAGATGCCGATAACCTGATCTTTTGTGTAGGACAGAATCGGAGCAGCCAATGGCAACCGTAATCGACGCAGAACCAATCCCCTGCTTGCCAGATTTAATTGACAAAATCGGCGGCCAGCAAGCATGGTTAACGCTCGATTCGGCGCCCGCCGGCGATGGAAAGTACCCATCCATCGCCGGCTACCGATTCGCCTGGCGTCCAATATTTGTCAAATGGTCCAATCCTGAAGACTCAGCCCGACTCGCCGTCGTAATCGATACGGGCAGCCTCGACATTCCCGTCGAACTATTGATCGGCGAGACCGCCACCTTTACGAACCGATAGCTCAGCTAACCTGAATAGCCCATGGACATCAACGGCACTCCTGGATAAGGGCGCCGTTTCCCTTTCACTAGATTCACGAACATAGATAAATGCCACATAGCGGCATGTCTAGAGCGTATTAACTCGATAGCAGGAAATAAAACGTAGAAACAGCTACAGTTCGGCATCCGCCGGGTTATGGCCACAGTTCCGCGACCCAGTGGCACCTCCGCTGCACGGCATCAAGGGGGCCCACGGAATCGCCCACAATTCTCCTCTTCGATACGAATGGCGGGGATTGCCGTGGACCTCCCTTGACCCCGCTCCGCTCCGGTGCGGCTTCTGCAGGAGCAGAAGCAAGCGCCGCCGACGCAGCGCTTCGCTTCTGCGCGCAGGGGCGAGAGTCTAGGGGCCACGTGCCCGGAACGGAGGAAGACATGCAGCAGCTTATGACCGAGGAAATCGCCAAGGCGGTACCGAGGCTCTACGAGCAGGACGGGGCGGAGGACCCCACGGTCTACGCCCACTACTTCTCGTGCGTGAGCGGATGGGACTGGTGGCTGCTCGAGTTCGACGGCACGGACGAGGCGTTCGGCCTCGTCGAGGGCTACGACGACGAGCTCGGCTACTTCAGCATCAAGGAGATGGCCGAGCTGAACCGCCAGATGGGGTTCGCCGCCGTCGAGCGCGACGAGCACTTCTCCCCGAAGCCGCTCAGCGCCGTCAGGAGGAGGTAGCCGCATGGTCACGGTCGAGTTCGACTCCATGGGCGAGGCGGTCCGCCTCGCCCTCGTGGCCGGGGAGTACGCGGGCGGCGGCCTGGCCGTCCTCCTCCTCGACGCCACGGACCCGCGCTCCGAGGGCTACATGGCCGAGTGGGGCGTGCTCACGGCGAGCGTGCCGGCGGCGGCAGAGTGGTGCCGCGGGCGCAGCAATATCGCTGTCGACGCCGCGGTCCCCGCGGCGCTCCTCGAGGCGCTCGAGGCCGCCGGCTTGCTCCGCATGGCCGCCCGCTCGGCGGCGTCCGGGATGGCCCGCTACCCGCTTGCCACGGTCGCCGGGCACGCCCTCGACGGCATGGGCGGCCTAACCGAGACCTTGGAGGAGGCCCTCGGCTCGACGGTCGTCGTCGAGTACGAGTCGGGAGGCGACGGCGGGGCGTTCGAGGTGGGGACCGCGCCGGCGGACTCGGTCGAGCTCGAGCGCCTCATCGCCGCCGCGAGGTCCGAGGCCGACGCGCTGGCAAACGCCGGCGGATGGGCTGCCGTCCGAATCGGTTTCGGGGATGCCGAGACCATCGACTGCGAGACGGGCCGGACGGTCTATATGGCCGGGATGGAATAGCACCGGGCCGCCACCCACACGGGCATGCCGGCGACGGCGCGCCCGTGCGGCGTTTCACGGGGATGTCTCGCGCCATCCCCGGACCCCTGCGCGCCAAAGGGATGAATCCCCTTGGAACCCCGGGCTGCCGCCGGCGAGCCGTGAACGGCGGGCCAATCACTCGGCTTCAACTCACAATCGCCCCGCCGTGTCACGCCCCGCCGGCTCTCGCTCCGGCTCCGTTCGATGGCTCCCATGGGTCGCCATCACTGCGCCTCCGCTCACCTGCCCCGTTGCACTCCGCCCGCATGGGCTTCCGTTACACGGGCCATGCAAGATATGTATTCCGTGCAACGGAATACCTTGCCCGACCGAAGCCGGGATGTGCGGACCGCTCCGAAGTCGCTCCCGCAGAGCCGTGCAACAGCCTTGCCGGCTGTTGCACGGACCCCAGATATGAAAGCTCGCATGATCACCCAAGCGCAAAAAGACGCGCCGGCCATCGGGGTCGACGCGTCTCGAAACATCGCTCAGCGCAGCAATATTTACAGTTCTTTCTTACGGTGCCTTGATGCCCAACCTACTTTAGGGTCGCGTACATGACGGCCTTGATGGTGTGCATGCGGTTCTCGGCCTCCTGGAAGACGCGGGACTGCTTGGACTCGAAGACCTCGTCGGAGACTTCCATCTCGGTGACGCCGAACTGCTCGGCAATCTCCTTGCCGACCGTGGTGTTAGTGTCGTGGAACGAGGGCAGGCAGTGCATGAAGATGGCTGTGGGCTTGGCCATGGCCATGACCTCGGAGGTCACTCGATAGGGGCTCATGAGGGCGATGCGGCTCTTCCAAAGCTCTGCGGGCTGGCCCATGCCGACCCAGACGTCGGTGTAGATGACGTCGGCGTCGCGGGCACCCTCCTCGACATCATCGGTGACGGTGACGGTGCAGCCGTTCTCGGCGGCGATGCGCTCGCACTCGGCCAGGAACTCGGGATCGTAGGAGGTTGCGCCCTCGCCGGTGGCGATGGGGCCGCAAGAGCAGTAGTTGATGCCGAGCTTGGCGCAGATGATCATGAGGGAGTCGGCCACGTTGCCGGCGTGCTTGCCGAAGAACGTGAGCTTGAGGCCCTTGGTGTCACCGAATTCCTCGCGCATGGTGAGGATGTCGGCCAGCGCCTGGGTGGGGTGGAACTCGGTGGTCAGGCCGTTCCACACGGGCACGCCGGCGTTCTCGGCGAGGCACTCGACCTTCTCCTGCTCGAAGCCGCGGTACTCGATGCCGTCGTACATGCGGCCGAGGACGCGGGCGGTATCCTCGATGGACTCCTTCTTGCCCATCTGGGAGGAGCCGGGCTCGAGGTAGGTGACGCCCATGCCGAGGTCCATGGCGCCGACCTCGAAGGCGCAGCGGGTGCGCGTGGAGGTCTTCTCGAACAGCAGGACGATGTTCTTGCCCTCGAGGTACTTGTGGGGCATACCCATACGCTTGGCGTTCTTGAAGTCGGCTGCGAGAGCGAGCAGGTACTCAATCTCCTCGGTGGTGTAATCGAGGAGCTTGAGGAAGTGGCGACCGGAGAGGCTTACACCCATGATGGTTCCTTTCGGTAATGGTTTGAGGAGCCCGCACGCCGGGTGGATTGGTTGCCTGGCGTGCGGAGGGGAAATTGAGAACTAGATATCGGCGCGCTCGAAGGGCATGGTCATGCAGCGGGGACCGCCACGGCCACGAGAGAGCTCCTCGGAGGGGGCGACGAGCAACTCGACACCGGCCTTGTAAAGCAGGTCGTTGGTGACCTTGTTGCGTTCGTAGACGAGAACCTTGCCGGGCGCCACAGCCAGGGTGTTGGAACCATCGTTCCACTGCTCGCGGGAGGCCTCGATAGGATCGCCGCCACCGCACTCGAGCAAGGTAACCTTGTCCACACCGGTAGCAGCCTCGAGAATGTGCTCGAGGGTGTCGTCGATCTCCTCGATGGCGATCTCGCCGGGCTTGGCGCCGCGGGTAAGGCGGTAGACCTTGAGACAGTCGAAGATACCGGGGTAGACGGTGAACTTGTCGTAGTCGACCTGGGTGAAGACGGTGTCGAGGTGCATGAAGGCGTAGCCGTAAGGGATCTTGATGGCATAGATTGCCTCGATCTCGGAAGGCACCTCACCCCAGAACATGTTCTGAGCGAGCTCGTCGATGGCCTCGGGAGAGGTGCGCTGCGAGATGCCGATGGCGAGCGTCTTGCCGTTGATGTTCAGGATGTCGCCGCCCTCAATGTGGTACTTGGAATCGTGGTTGTACCATACGGGGGTACCTGCGTAGTCGGGGTGGTTGGCGAGGATGGTGCCGTAGAAGATGGTCTCGCGGTTGCGCTGGGGCCAGTACATCTTGTTGAGGCATACGCCGTGGCCTACGACCGCCAGAGGATCGCGGGAGAAGTAGGAGCTGGGCAGCGGGTAGACCACGAGGTCCTCGGGCTTGGCGTCCTCGGAGTCCAGAATGGACAGAGAGGCAGAGGTAGCCGGGATGTCCAGGTCGCGATAGTACAGACCGCCCATGCAGGCGAGCACGAACTCGTAGTTGTCCTTGATGGACGAGAGCTTCTCGCGTACGACGGCCTCGAGCGTGGGGTTGGCGATATTCGCCTCGGAGATGAACTTCTCGAAGAACTCGCCGCGTGCGCTGGGTACGAGGTCCATGGTTTCGGCAAGCATCTTCTCCATGTAGAGAACCTCGGCACCGGCGCCGCGCAGGAGGTCGGTGAAGGCGTCATGCTCCTTTTGAGCCCAGTCGAGATCGAAAGCGTCGTGGATCCAGACCTTCTCGAAGTCCTCGGGGCGCAGGTTAACCAGGTCCTTACCCGGACGGTGGACCATGACGCGCTTGAGCTGGCCGATCTCGCTGTGGACGTTAAGTCCCTTGATTGTTGTCATGTTGACTAACCTTTCTGAACGTTACACGCTACCCCACGACGGGGAGCATGCTGGAAACGGATACGAACACGAGGTTGATAACAGTGACGACGAGGAAGAACTTCCATGCCGTCTTCCACCACTGGCCAAGGGAGATCTTGCAGACGCCCAGACCGGCGACGAGGATAGCACTCGTGGGGCAGATGAGGGACATGGTGGTCCCACCCATAGAAAGCGCGGTAACGGCACCCTCGGGGTTGAGGCCCATGAGCTCGGTCAGAGGACCGAAGATGGGCATGGTGAGGGCCGCAATCCCCGAGGAGCTGGGGACGAGGATGGCAAGCACGTTGTCCACGGCGTACAGGATGGTGGTGAACAGCACGGGAGGGATACCTGCCAGGCCCGTGGCCATGGCGTTGAGAATCGTGTCGATGATCATGCCGTCGTTGGCGATGACGAGGATGCCGCGGGCGAGGCCGACGACGATAGCGGAGAACGCGAAGTCCTTGATACCGGCGACGAACTCACTGGCGATGGTGGCCTCGTTCATGCCGCCGATGATGCCGGAGAGCAGGCCCATGGCCAGGAAGATGCCGGCAATCTCGTTCATGTACCAACCCTGGGTGACGAGACCCCAGATAATGGCGCACATACCGGCGACGAAGATAGCCAGGATGGCCTTCTGGCGACCGGTGAACTCGACCTCCAGCGCGTTATCGTTGACGGAGAACTCCTCGCGCTTGGCGAAGTCGTCCTTGTAGGTGATGGAGGACTCGGGGTTCTTCTTGACGTGGCGGGCGTACATAGTGACCCAGGCGATGCCCACGATGGTGAGGACCACAAAGGCAATCATGCGCAGCCACAGCTGGGGGTTACCCTGGATACCGATGACGCCCTGGGCGATAAGGACGCTGAAGGGGTTGATGGTCGAGGCGATGTATCCGATACGGGCGCCGACGAAGACGACCATGAAGGCGGTCATCGAGTCGAACCCCATGGACATCATGATGGGAAGGAAGATGGCGAAGAACGGCAGGGTCTCCTCGGCCATGCCGAAAGTGGTGCCACCGAGCGCGAACAGCGCCATGCAGATGGGGATGATCAAGATGTCGCGCTTCTCGAAACGCCTGACCACACGGCTCATACCGTTGGTAATGGCGCCCGTCGCGGTGATTACCTGGAAGGAACCGCCGACGATGAGGATGAACGCGACGACCTCGACGGCCTGCTGGATACCGACCGCGGGAGCCTGCAGAACGTCGAAGACGCCCTGGCGAAGATCGACGGTCGCACCGTCCTCATCGACGGAGACCTTGTCGACCTCCTGATAGGTACCGGCCACGGTGACCTCACGACCCGCGACCTCGGTTCGCTCGAAGGCGCCCGAGGGGACGAGCCACGTGAGGGCCGCGAACACCACCATCAACGCGAAGATGATGGTGTAGACATGAGGCACTTGGAACTTCTTCTTTTCTTCAGCCATGTCTTCTCCTTATTGCTTCTATCCACGGCGCCGCAGCGCCTGTTTGACGTGAGTCCATTGTTGGACATCGCGTCACACGCGCCGCACGCACTGCGCCCGATGGCACCGTTTGCGGCGGCAAGCGTCAGCTAGGTTGATGTTAAACGTCAATACTCAAAATAACGATTGATATATAATGTCAATTAACCAGCACTAGGCAACATTACGGTATGGCATTGCGCTACAGTGCCTATATACAGATGCACGAGGTACGGAGATAGGTATGCAAAACGCACTGCACGTCGTCAACGAAACGGGGACGCTCAAAAAGGTCCTGGTCCACTCCCCCGGTATCGAGACGACGAGCTTTACGTCCGATGAGTTCAGCAGCGTCTTCGCGCTGCGCCCCACACGCACGAGCTTCGACTACGACAAGGCGATCGAAGAGCACCGCAACCTGGTTAAAGCTTTCGAGGACAGCGGCATAGAGGTTGTATACCTTAAGGACCTCGTGATCGAAACCGTCGAGCATGACGAGCAGGCACGGCGCGAGCTGACCGAGTCGTTCCTCAGCACCTGCAGCGTGAGCGGCAACGAGCTGCTAGGCGCCCTGCGTGCCTATCTTGAGAAGGCTACATCCGCAACAAATCTGGTAAACATGATGCTCGCCGGCATGCGCTACGAGGACGTGCTCGACCTATCCACGGCGACTTCTTCGCTCGCGCAGGCAGTCGGCATGGGCTTCAATCCCCACGGGCTCATGGTCAACCCCATGAACACGCTGTTCTTTGCCCGCGACCCGTCTGTGGTCGTGGGCAACGGCGTATGCTGCAACCACATGTACTGGAACGATCGCAACCACGAGGCCACGCTCCACACCGTCGTCTTCCGCCATCATCCCATGTTTAAAGACACTCCCCTGTGGTTCGAGCCCGAGAGTTCCTTCCATATCGAGGGCGGAGACATCCTCAACATGGACGAGAAGACCGTGCTCGTGGGCATGTCGCAACGCACCGAAGCGGCGGCGATCGATGTACTCGCGGCCTCGCTGCTCTGGAACCCGCAAAGCACCGTCGACACCGTGTACGTCGTCGAGGTGGAAGAGAACGGTACGCGCATCCACCTAGATACGTACCTCAACCGTATCGGCCCCGAGACCTTCGTGGTCGACCGTGCCATCGGCGAGAACCTTCACGCATACAAGATTGAACGCGGCCGCAAGCAAGGCACCTGCACGGTCGTATCGCTCGACTGCGACCTGGACCAGCTGTTGGCATTGGTTGCCGATGTACCCAGCGTGCGAACAATATCGTGCGAAACCCCAAGCTTCAACAGGACCGTAGAGGGAGCCGCCGTGGAAACCCTCGTGCTCTCCCCCAATAAGCTGTGCGTCTCGGCCAACAACGCCATCATGAACCGCAAGCTCGCACGAGCCGGCTTCGACCTCATAGAGACTTCCCTCGACGAGTTGACGAGCGGGTTTGGTGGCCCCAGCTGCCTGTGCATGCCACTTGTTCGCGAGCTGGACTAATGGACAAGGGAAGCAACATAGCTCTCCTGCGCGAGCAGCTGGGGCTCACTCAGGCCGAATTTGCCCGCGACCTTGGTGTTGCAAAAGAAACCGTATGCCGATGGGAGAAAAACCGTACGGCGATTCGACCGAGACATATCCAAAAGATGGTCAAGCTGTACGGTGTGACGGAAGACGACATCTTAAGCGACAGCATAGGACTTGCCGCACGAGAGGCCCTACGCTCCGCCAAGGGCGAGGGGTTGAACCCGCAAACTCGCGACGCGTTTCCCATCCTGCGAATCAAGCGATCGGGAAATGGGACCTCGTTGCAAAGCGTAGGCGCCACGCTCACCCCCTCCGACATAGCAGAGAGGCATCTGCACGCCGCGTACGTGCAGATGAACAACAAGGACATGACGCTGCTGTATCCCCAAGGCACGCTGCTGCTGGTCGACCCAGACGTGAAGCCATACAACGGCTGTACGGTGGTGGCGGCCATCGACGCCGTCCGCGTGCTGATTCGCAGGTACAGCATGGGAAACAACACGATCATGCTTTCGACGCACAGCTATGACTCGACTGCACCCGACCTCATTCTGGATCGTAGACGTGTTCGCATTATCGGTGTGGTCGTGTGGTATCGGGGCGCAATGGACATTGTGTAGCCGCGAGACAACGAGTGGCTTTTCGCACGTGGCCACGGAACGGTTTCTACAGCCCGCACGGACAATCGGACACAAAGACACGCCGGCCATGTAGACCGACGCGTCCTGAAACATCGCTTCACGCTGCAATCTCCATTACCGCCACATGGTGCGCATCACGGGTAGGTCCTACAGGCTCAAGGATGCCCCGGCGGAGAGGAAGAGAGGGCCGTAGGGCGGTTGGGGCGGCGTTGTCGAAGTTGGGTAAACGGAGTGACTCCGTTGGGTAATTTACAGTAGCGCAATTGACCGATTTCCCATTGACGGTAACAAAAATCAATCCCTGCCCCTTCCGTCATCCGCGCCCTCGCGGGCGAGCTCCCAGGCCGCCCGCATGGCAAGGTCGATCCCCCTTGCCGTGAACCTCATGATCCGCCCGGTCGAGCGGTTGACGGCGTAGCCGAGCCTCGCGCCGTTGATCTTCCGCGTCTTGCCGAGGGACTTCGAGTGGTAGCGGTACTGCAGCGCCCCCCGCTTGGAGCGGGCGACCTCGATCCCGTCCGATTCCAGCAGTCTCGCAAACTCCCCAAAGCGATCGGGGCAGTTTTTGAGCCTCCCGACCTCCTCCGCCCTCTGGGCGATGATCGCCCGGACCTTTGCGTTCTCGGACTTGCCGGACCGCCCCTTCTTTGCCATCTCGCGTTCCTCGCGACCGGGCTGGCGCGCGTGCACCCGCGAGTTCGAGAGGCCCCTTTCGAGCTGCCTCAGGCCGTACTCCGCATCGAGGTCCCTCACCGTCCCCACGCGGGATTTCGCCGCCGCCCTCGCCGGCCCGTCGTTCAGGCGCCGCCCCGTCTCGAGGTCCGTCCTGTTGATTGCGAGGTGGGCGGCGAATCGGGCCGAGCCGTCCGACTTGCACCTCTCCTCGTGCAGCACGATCACGATCTCTTGGTTGGGATAGCGCCTGGCTATATAGTCCCTCGCATACTCCATGCAGCGCGAAGGCGTCATCGGCCCGCCGTTGCAGGAGCACTCATCCGGATTGAAACCGATCACCTGATGCTGCATGTACGTGCACCTCGCGCCCTGCTTCCCGGGCCGGTTGTGCCCGGCCGCCTCCCGGGTCGCATCCATCTCCTCGAACCAGCGGCCCTCGTTGACGATGTGCTGGGTATCGTGGTCTAGGACCTTCTCCCTGTCCCAATCGAAATAGCGCCTGAGGTTCCGGAGGTGCTCCCTGCTCATGACGCTCGTCTGCTTGATTGCGGTCATCTTTCGACTCCCCTCGAAGTCCACCGTCAGTCGACGAAGAGGCCGGACCATCCATCGGAAGCAGGCGCCTCCGCGGGCCCTTCCTCGAATTCGGGGGCCCACAGATCGACGCCGTCCGTCCGGCCCGCCCGCCTCGATACCAGCCTGGCCTGGTATTCCATCCTTTTGGCCGTCTCGTGCTCGCGCGTCCCCAGGTCGAAATGCCCTTTCGTCGGCATCCGCGTGCAATCGCAGACGGGCGCCCGGAAACATCCCGCATGGCCCCTGCCCACGCCGTTCTCCGCGGTCTTCACCACGATCACGCCGTCCTTGTCGGGGGACATTTCCGTCCACTCCCAGGGGTGGATCAGGTCGTCGGCATGCTCGCTGTAGGATGTTGACCCCGTGCCGCCCGAGGGCCCCCTGCTCGAGCTGGTTCCCATGGTGTGCCGCGTCGTCTTCCCGACAAGCTCGGTGAAATACTGGCGGTCCTCGGCCTCGCCCAGCTTCATGGCGACCTTGACGCCGCAGTTCGCCAGGATCTTCTTCCGTCCGTCGCGCTCGCCATACTTGTTGAGCTGGGAGATATTCTGGACCGCACCCATCCAGAACAGGTCGTACGAGCGCCCGAGGCTGAGGAGGCTCGGCAGGCACTCGACCTTCGGCAGGTTCCCCCATTCGTCACCGAGGATGGACACGGGCCTCGGCAGCTTGCCGCCGGATGCGTCCGCGATGGAATACACAGCGGAATAGAGCTGCTCGAACAGGACCGCCGCGATCGCGTTGTAGGGAGAGCCCTCGTCCATCACATGGAGGAATAGCGCGGTCTTCTCGCCCAGGATTCTCCCCGGCTCGATATCGTTGCCCGAGGTCATGCGCGCAATCGGCGCCGACGCATAAATCCTCAGGTTGACCTTCAGGGTGGAGACGATGCTCCTCAGCTCGTTGCCGCCGCTCGAGATGAACTGCGAGGCGCGCGAGCGGGCCGGGTGCCCCTGCGGCAGGGAGCGGAACAGGCCTTTCAGGGGTTCGCACGGGTCCTCGCCGGCACCCTCCGTCCCCAGGCATATGATGTGGTAGACCGTTGCGAGGTGTCTGCAACTCCGCGGGCAGCCCTCGTCCAGTACGGTCAGAAGGATCGTCGCCGCCAGCAGCGACCGCGCGGATTCCGTCCAGTGGGTCGCCTTCGCATCGGCCTCCCCCGCGATTAGCGTACGGGCGACGGCGTCCGCGGCCTGCTCCGCCGCCGGCAGGTCTCCCCCGCTCGCAAGCCTATCGACCATCTCCAGGGGATTGAACGTGTCGCTCCTCTCGGGATGCTGGGCATCCAGCAGAAGCACCCGGTATCCGCGGCGCTCCAGCTCGTCGCCCGTTAACTCGATGAGTTCACTCTTCACGTCAGACACGATGATGGTCTGCGGGCTTGATTCCCCGTCATCCGCCCCATACGTCAGCAAATCGATTGTTGGAATCAGAAGTGCCCTGGATTTTCCAGCGCCCGTTGAGCCGTCGAGAAACATATGTCGCCTCGGCTCGAACAGATACTTGGAGCCGAACAACGTCTTCTCAAAACCGTACACGAATCCCCTGTTTTTCGGCTGTCCGTGCCCATCCCAAATCTCCGAGCCTTGGATGGTCTCAGGCCCCGATTTCACCCGCGCCTCTCCGAGCACGCCTCCATCGGCGGCCCGCTCCTTCGAGGAAGCCGATAGCTGCATGAGCATGAATACCAACAAGAACAGGGCAAACGAGGCAAGGCAGCCCGGGATGCAGTGAGGTGCCACGTTGGCCCACCACCAGATGATGCTATCCACGCTCAGGGCGAATCCGATTGAGCTGAGCTCGATTGGAAGTCCGAGGATCACGCAATCGAGGGGAATGGCAACAAGAGGTGCAAACCCGGCGGTAAGCAGTGCGGCGAAAATCAGCGCCATGACCAGCTTCTCCTTCACATGAACCACCTACTCTCTCGCACGGGCGAGCAGATCGTTGACCCAACTCACCGAGGTTGAAACGATTGAAGTCGCCCGGTTGAGGTTGTTGAGGACCACCGGGTCGGGGCCGTAGGTATTGAGGGCGCGGACCGCCTGATTGAGGTTCGTGCCGATCTTTTTCAGCTCGGTCCTGATGCCGGCAAGCTCCCCCGTATCGGCGACCCTGACCGGCTTCTCGCCGCAGAGCAGGGCGGCGTCACGCATGAAGGTAGACGCCGGCATATTCATGGTCGCCGCCTTCTCCTCGATCGCCTTACGCTGAACCTCATTCATTCGCACGTTGATGTGCGTATTCATGGAAGTCATAACCATCCAATCCGAGCGGGGTCGATACATCGGCCCCGCCACCTTTATTTAGTTGAAATTGCTTGGAGCATCCTACCGATGCGCTCAATTCTCACCCTTGCCCAAACATCAAAGGGAACCCCGGGTAAAGTGCCAAGGTACACGCAGTACGGTTGCCAATGCTCCTCATAGTAATCGAGGGCATCGAGCAAGCGCCTTCGCTCCCAAATAAGCTCTTCCGCCGAGAACGAGGGAAGATCCTCGTTCTCGGCGCGCTCGAGCTCGTCGGACGATAGGCATGGATTGGGCGCCCGGTACCCGCCGATGCAGAGCCCGGGCTCCATAATTAGCCGATTTCCGTAAATGTTGCGGCCGGAGCGTCGAATTCGAACTCAACGACACCGCATGACCCGTATCGGTTTTTAGTGATCGAGGCTACAACCGGCCGCTTTTTGAGCAGCATATTGGCATTCCTCTCCTCAGGCCTATCGCCTTTGATGGAAAGTGACATTACCAAATCTGCCGAATACTCGAACATATTACAGCCACCAATCGCCTGAAGCCCAGTGGTCTGCTTGTCGTAGTTAGTTCTATTAATGGATGAAATTGCGAACAGCGGGCAATGTACCTCGTCTACAATCCGTCGAAGTTCGGATGCAACGAGTTTAAGCCCGATTCGCTCATCCGCAATGCGCAGCTCTTGCGGCAAGGAGACGATTTGCGCGTAATCGACGATGACTAGAGGCGGTTCACCATATTTATCGGCAACCTCTTCAATTGCCTTCCGCATTCCTGCGTTTTTAATTTCGCCTGAAATAATAAACATGCGTTCGGCAATGCTGCGTGCATAGACATCGACCGACCTGTCAAATTGCTCACGTTTTTCTACGGACATATCACCACTGTACATATCTTCATACGTAAGCTCACCGCCGGAAATGCGGGTCAAGCTCTTCGCGAGCATACTCGCACGGGCGAGCTCGCCCTCGAAAATTACAACCGGATGGCCAGCAATAGCCCAGCAATCTCCAACTTGATGCATAAAGGTAGTCTTGCCAGTACCAGGACCACCCGGCACAATGCACAGATATTGGCGCACGCCGCCGAGAAGAGCATCGAGCGCACGGTGCTCAATATGCCCAAGGGGCTTATTGCTTAGAATAGCAAGGGCGGTCTTATCCAAGCCATCGTTCATGGACTTCACTAGCGGCATGGTTTGCTCACCTCCAGTTCATGGAGGTAAGCAAAAAGGCTGGATTCGAGAATGTAAACGCGACGATGCAATGCGATCGCACGCCCGCTCTCTTTCATAAACTTCGAGGCAGTGACCGGGCTAAGCCCAGTCATCTGGCTTACGTCAGAAATCCCAAGAAGGCGCTCATGTCCCAAATTGGGATTTACTGAAACCGCAGGTGATGCTTGTACGGCAGCGTACGGTTCAGGCTCTACAATCATGGTAGAATCCTTTCAGGCTAGCTCGCCCCTCCCCCTTCGTCGCCAAACTTAGATAGGGAAGGGCGGGCGGCTTTTTAATCAATGACCGAAAACAAAATAACTCCTTTCAAACAAGCTGGTCAGGCGCTTACTGTTTATATTGTAACACTGTCTGTTGCACAATCATATCTAGTTACAGTTCTAATTTCTAATTCACTTTCTGACTGTATAGACTTAATTGTCTGACTGATTTAATATATATACAACGATGATTGGAGTGGTTATGGGACGTTTACCATTATCCGGAAGTAAGATGCGGAAAATTAAGTTCGGAACAACTGTTCAGGCGACGACCCCGGAGAAAATCGAAGAGCTTCGCCTCAAGAACCCCGAATCAGTCAGAAGCACCGGCGAGGCTATCGACTATCTATGCAACCTGCTCACGGGGTTGCAGCCAAGGGTCGCCAGGGCCCTCGATGAGGCGTGCCTCAGGGAAGCTCGGCAAATCACCAATGAAATGAAGGCTCTTCCCGTAGACGGATCAGAAGAAATGAGTTTTAGTCAATTGGAACTTTATCGAGAGCAATTCCAGAGGCTCCACGACCATTTCTCTTTATATTGCGAGAAAGAGGAGAGGCCCCAGGGAATGCGACGGGTCGATCTCCTCGGCGGCGATTACGCTGTCCTCCCCTCCTCTTGGACTTTATTGGAAACAGAGGAATGCGCGAATTCTTGCAGCCAGGTCGGAATTATCGAAATTCGCGGCGGCGCAAAATACGATGCGCCTCATTTTGCCTTCTTCCATAACGGAGAGTACAGTCAAAAGGACAAATTGCAGCGCGCAACCAAACTCTGGCCCCGCATGACCGACGTAATGCGCGACGAGGTCAAACTGGTCACAGATGATGAGGGACATTACCTAAATATGGACGAGCACCTAGCCGCCCCCATCATTTGTTATTTCAACCTTCTAGATGCCAGCTACTATCAGTCAATGGAACTAGAGCCACCATATGGCGCAATGATTTACCGAAACAATGTCGATTAGAAAAAGAGGCCCACAAGGGCCTCTTTTTTAACCTTTCAGCAGATTGTCCAGCACTGATGCTGCCTTCTGATCGTTTGCCTCAATAAAGTGGCTATAGATAGACAGCGTCGTCGATGGGCTAGCATGGCCCAAACGTGCCTGGATCGTCTTAATGTCCGCATTGGCACCAACGAGCAAAGTCGCTTGCGTATGTCTAAGCTCATGAGGCTTCAGCCCGCTATAACCCGTATAGCGGGTACGTTTGACGCCGTCACTCCCAATGACTTCCCTGCTCTCCTCAAAAGTACCGAAGCCGTTTTTCGCCGCAAACAGCCTAAACGCCCTTGAATAGTTATGTCCATCCATCCGGGTCACAAGAGCCCGTTTGCCGTTAGCGGCGTCAACGACCCCAATGGAATGGACAATGGGCGTTTCTCCAGTCTGCCCCACTGCAAAGGAATCGAACTCACTCCGCTGAATGGCTTTCCACCTGTCTAGATAGTCGGCAAGTTCATTTCCAACCGAGATCTTACGCCTGCTCATCTTTGATTTGGGCGGCCTCAATGTCCTGTCGTTCGTATATTGCTTTACTATCCTCAGAGTCTTGGCGTCGGGGTCATAATCCTCCCATGAGAGACCAAGGGCCTCTCCCTTCCTCAAACCGCAGAGAAGCAGAAGCATTGTGCATGTGATAAAGGAAGATGGCTTCTCCTCCAAAAGGACCGCAAGAAGCCTTGCCGCCTCATCGGCGCTCAGCGCCTTACGAGCCTCGACATTCTGCTTGGGCAGTTTCACTCCCCTACAAG
This sequence comes from Collinsella sp. HCP28S3_E12, assembly GCF_052065595.1. Taxonomy (NCBI): domain Bacteria; kingdom Bacillati; phylum Actinomycetota; class Coriobacteriia; order Coriobacteriales; family Coriobacteriaceae; genus Collinsella; species Collinsella sp. HCP28S3_E12. The sequence goes on along the minus strand of NZ_JBQHTS010000001.1, from coordinate 113,267 downwards.
GGTTTTTGCCCACAAGGTCGTTATCGACGGCATCCTCCATTACCTGTTTGAGCTTGATGTGGATGCGGCGAATTTCACTTTCGCTGAACCGGCCTTCTTTTCTAGCCTTGGCATAAGCAGCGCGAACGTCATCCGATTTAAGCCGAGTGAGATCGGGATTGCCGAACAGCTCGCGTATGTGACGAATGTCCAAACCTTCACGCTCATAAGCAAGAGGTGATTCCATGGTCGACTCCCTGTTCGCGTGAAACCTGTCCGCATAATCCGATAGGCCCAGAGGAGCATTGTCCCGGCTGGAAGCACCCTCGAGCTCAGCTCTATAGGCTTCCAACGCCTTGGCGACTTCGCTCGGCCAGTTTTTCGGGTTCTTACTTCTGCAGTGAACCCTGCGCGACGGACTACGGCGGTACCGTCCTGTCTCCGGATCTTTTCCCAGAGAGAAATAAATCCGATAGACGCCTTTGCTCTTATCGATGCATTCCGATGTGCCGCGAGCGGTCTTTTTTATCAATCCCTGCAATCATATCCCTCGTTAGATTTTCGATTAGGCTTGCTGGCAAAGCTTTAAAGGCTTTGCCAGCAAGCCTAATCGAAACTTTTCACACTTTCAAGTCTCACTAAGTGTGAAAAGAGTGGGAAATATGATTCTAATAGCTAGCTCGATAATTGCTAATTACCTATTTTTACCTGCGCTTCTTTTAAATTCAGTGAAATTGGCTTCATCTCGTCAAATGCCGAATTCACGTACTCGTAAAGCGGGGGTCACCGGTTCGAGCCCGGTCGCTGGCTCCATTGCACAAGACAGCCGCCTTCGGGCGGCTTTTTTGTTGCCGATTTTGAGTGCGCGCGCCCACCCACGCATCGCAACAGCGTCAGCTCCCCTATTCAAAAACAGAAACCCCGTTAATCGTGATTCCCCTAGGGAAAACACGATTAACGGGGTCGTAGCGTGCTTCCCTTAGAGAAAACACGCCAGCATACGAACAGCTCAGTCGGGCAGCGCGCTATTCCTCCCAGTAGGCGTCTGCAAGCAGCTTAAAGCAGATCTTCTTGACCGGCTGCGCGCCATCGCCCGGGAACTCGAGCGTGGGCATGTGAGGCTCGCCGGCAACGAACAGCGCGAACTTGTCGTCGGCAAGATCGCCGGCGATCGAGGCGTCGGAATCGACCAGATCGTAGTCGTCCTTCTCGTCAAACTCCTGGACCAGCGTCAGGCTACCCGTAGCGACCTTAAAGGCCTCGCGACCCTCGACGTCGATCTGCAGGTCGTGATAGCGCTGATGCGTCTCATAGTGAGCCTCGGCCTCGGGACGCGTCGTGGGAGCCATGACGTTTGCAAAGACCTTGTCGCCCAAAATCGGATGGCTGCCGACCTCGAGCTCCGCCGGGTCGTTCTCCTCGAGCCAGTCGATCAGCACGTCGAGGCCCTTGAGCATTCCGCGATACTCCTCGATATCGCCCAATGCACCGTAAATCATCTAAATCCCCTCTCGGATCGTTTCTTTGGCGGCTACTCGGCAAACGCGTCGCCAAAGCTGTTGCCACCCGCATACGTCTCGACCAGGGTAAGGTCGGGAATGAACACGACAGCATCGGCGTCGCGCCCCGGCATAATGCTACCGCACTTGTCGTTGGCTCTAACCACAAGCAAACAACCAATGCCGGAGCCGACGCCCAAGTTCTTACAGCTCGGCCACGACAACGCCGTTGTAAACCTCGTCCCAACGGTCCATGACCAGATGACCGGTCATGGGATCCATGGCATTGAGCTTGCCGCAGGTGTTGGCGGTACGCAGCACCGTCTCGTCGTCCGCGCCGGCAGCGATGGCATGCGCGAAACCGGCGATAGTGGAGTCGCCGGAACCCGTAGCGTTAACGGCAGGAATATCGGGGGTCTTGGCACGGAACGCACGTCCGTTGTGGAAGCCCACGGAGCCGGCAGCGCCCATGGACACGACGACCCAGGGGATATCGGAGAAGCGGTCATCAGAGGCAAGTGCGGCCCGGAGCTCGTCCACATCGTCGGTGGTAAAGCTCGTGCCCAGAAGACCGTTGATCTCGGTTAGGTTAGGCTTGACCAGCTCGGGCTTGACCTCGGACTTGAGGGCAGCCTCAAGCGAAGCGCCCGAGGTATCGAGCAGCACCTTGGCGCCGGCGTTCTCGGCAATGCCCGTAATCTTGGCATAGTAGTCCGCCTCGACGCCGCGGGGCAGCGAACCCGAAATAGTGACGACGTCGGCCTTGCCAGCCAGCTCGGTAAACTTGGCGGTAAAGGCATCCAGCTCCTCGGGGGCAATCGTCGGGCCGCTCTCGAGCAGCTCGGTCTGGTTGCCGGCGTGGAGGATGTTGAGGCAAATGCGAGTCTCGCCCTTGATGGGCACAAAGTCGTTGTTAATACCGTTGGCATCCATGAGCTCTGCCATATAGGCGCCCATATGGCCACCGAGCAGACCGGTTGCCACAACGTCGTCGCCCAGCTGGCCCAGCACACGGGCCACGTTGAGACCCTTGCCGCCGGCGGTCTTTTCGGGCGTCACACGGTTGACGTCGTCGATAATGAGCTCATCGAGCTGATAGCGCGTATCGACAGACGGGTTCATCGTAACGGTGAGGATCATTTTAGCTCCTTATCTCGCGGGCTCCTTGTGCCTCGCGATACGAGTCGACAAAACGGAATTACAGAATCTCAATCGTGAACGAGCGAACGACAGTCTCCTTGGGCTTGGCGACAAGGCAGCCGCGCTTATGCTCAAGTACGTCGTCCTCATCGGAGCAGGTCGAGAGGCCGCCCCAGGGCTCAACTGCCACAAAATCGCCCTCGGGCTTACTCCACACGATGAGGTACGGGAAGCCCTCAAAACTCAAGCGAACGCCCTTGTCCTCGCCCTTCTTGGAAAGCGTGACCTGACGACTCTCGAGCACGTCAAAGATGGTCTCCGCAAAATCGAAGAGCTCATGCGACAGGGGCAGCGTCTTTCCCACCATGGGGTTCTTTGAACGGTTAGCAACATCAATCAAGCCAGTCGAGGGTACGGCGGTGCAAAGCTCCGCAGCCTCGTCTTTCTCGAAGCGCAACTCGTAGTCCGTATAGGCCTCGCCCTCGTCGAGCGGGCACCTAAAGCCGGGGTGTCCACCGATAAAGAACGGCATGTCCTCGGTGCCCTCGTTGGTCACCTCATAGGAAACGCGCACGGCAGCGTCCTCGAGCGTATAACGAGCGACAAGCTTAAACGGGTAGGGATAATCTCTCAGCAGCGCGGCGTTATCCTCCGAAGCCAGGCACATAGCCAGCTCGTTTGCGCTTTGGCTCAGCAGCTTCCACTCCTGCTTGCGCGCAAAGCCGTGGCGGGCGAGCTTCACATGATACCCGGAAAACGTCATGGCACTGCCATCGCGCAGGCCTCCGCAAATCGGGAAGCAAATCGGTGCCTGGCCAGACCACACGGCGGGATCGCCCTGCCACAGATACTCGCGACCTCCAGCCTCAATCGAGGTAAACGAACCACCAGCCGTGGACACCTTAACAGAAATCGAATCGTTGGAGAGAGCGTATTCCATTGCCCATCCTTTCGAACAACTGCTTTTGCTCGCAAGTATCCGTCTCGGCCCTGACTAAAGGACAAACCCGCACGCTCATCGATGTGTCCGGTATCCCAGCCATGCAACGGGGTACCATACAGACATTGATGCAATTACAGCTGGAAGGCCTTCTTATGCGAACCATCATCCTCTACGCCTCGCGCCATCACGGCAATACGAAAAAGCTCGTGGACGCCATCGTCGAGGCACACCCCGAGATCGATACCCTCGACGTCAAGGCGCTCGGCAAAAACGAGTATCCCAACCTGCACGAATATCATCTGATCGGTGTCGCCACGGGCATCTATTACTCCGAGATCGACAAGGACATGGCACGCGTGCTCACCAACGTGCTGCAGCCGCAGGACAAGGTGTTTGGCCTTATGACCTACGGCGGCAAAAACAAGTGGTACGGCAAGGATATCGATGGCATCTGCCGCATGAGGCAGGCCATCTTTATGGGTGTCTACGGCTGCCCCGGCTTTGATACGTGGGGGCCGTTCAAACTCGCCGGCGGTGTCCAAAAGGGACACCCGACCGCTGAGGAAATTAAGGGCGCCGTCGACTTCTTCGACAAAATCGAAGACGAGTATGGCGACATCATCGTCGAAGAGTACGCCAAGCGCGAGAAGCGCCTAGCATACGAGAAGGAGCATCCTGCAGGAGGCCTGGTGGCCGGCGTTAAGCGCACGGTAAAGAAGATCGCTAACAAGCTGTAACTGTGAAGGTACTTTTGAGCGTTTAACCCATGCGGCGGGTCCGAGCAGATTCGGGCCCGCCGTCTTTTTCTATCGTTACTCGGTAAAGGCGTTACCGACGCTCTGACCGCCAACATACGTCTCGACGAGGGTGAGCTCATGGTCGAACACGACAAAGTCGGCGTCGCGACCCGGCATGATGCTGCCGCACTTATCCTCGATGTGTACGGAGCGTGCCGGCACCTCGGTTGCCATGCGAATGGCGATATCGGCACTGGCGATGCCCCAGTCGACGATGTTCTTGACGCCCTGGGCAAGAGTGAGCACCGAGCCGGCAATGCTCTTGCCGTCGGCGAGCCAGCACAGGTTGTCCTTCATGATGACGTCCATGCCGCCACTGGTGTAGCTGCCCTCGGGCATGCCGCCACAACCCAGGCAGTCGGTGATGAGCACCGTATGCTGCCAGCCCTTTGCCTGCAGCAGCGCCTTGATAGCGCCAGGGTTTACGTGCTTGCCGTCACAGATGATCTCGGCGTAGGTCTCGGGCGTGGACATGGCAGCACCCACAACACCGGGCTCACGGTGATGCAGTCCGCGCTGGCCGTTATAGGTATGCGTAAAGCAGCTGGCACCGGCGTTGATGGCGGCGATGCACTCATCGTAGGTGGCGTCGGAGTGACCGATGCTGGTCACCACACCCTTGGCGTTCAGAGCAGCCGCATAAGCAGCGGCACCGTCGTGCTCGGCCGCCATGGCGCTCTTAACGATGCGACCACCCGCAGCCTCCTGCCACTGATCGAAGACCTCCTCGGAGGGATCGATAAGATAAGCGGGGTTCTGCGCGCCCACGTGCTTCATGGTAAAGAAAGGACCCTCCAGGTAGATGCCCTGAATGCGAGCACCGCAGAAGTCGGGGCCACGGCCCTCGTCCGCCTGAGCGATGGCGGCGCAGGCGTCCTTGATCTGCTCGACGCCATCGGTGAACGTCGTGGGCAGCCAGCTGGTGGTACCGCGACGGGCGAGCTCGGTCGAGCTGATATCGATGCCCTCGGGATCGTTATCGGTAGTCGAATGGTTATAGAAACCATGGATGTGGGTGTCGACCATGCCCGGCGCGATCCACGATCCCGTGTAGTCCTTGATCTCGCAGGAGGGCTCGTCGGCCTGCCAAGCGCCAAAGACGCCGTCCTCGACCATAAGATAGCCGCCCAGTTGCGGGCCTGCCGGCAAGAAGAACTTGTCAGCCTTAATTGCGTACGTGCTCATATGTACTCCTCACTTCTAAAGCAGTTGACTGTGGTGATGTTTATACCCAGCTCACGTAAAACAAAAAGCGCCCGCCCGCCGTTACGAGCGGACGGGCGCCCTTACAGGGGGACGCGATTAAGCGGTGAAGGGGTGAATCGTCACGCCCTTGACCACGCGGTTGACCGTGCCGGTGGGGCTCGGCGTGTCGGGCGTGTTGCCCACGCGCACGGAGTTAAGCAGGCTGATAGCCTGAGCAAACATCACGAACGGCAGAGCAAGGTAGCCCTCGGGAAGTGCCTCGTAGCCCTTAAAGGTGAAGGACTCACCCTCGTAGACAGTAGCGCCATCCTGCTGAACGGCAACGGTGTGCTGAGCAATATCGTCGCCACCGATCTCATTGAGGATGTCGATGTCGTACTGACGGGTGTAGGCGTCGTTGTTGACGAACACGAACACGAGGGTCTTGTCGTCGACGAAGGACTTGGGTCCGTGACGATAGCCCATGGAAGTGTCGTAAGAAGTGGCAACCAGGCCGTGAGCGAGCTCGAGGATCTTGAGCTGGCTCTCCTGGGCAAGGCCACCGAAGGAGCCAGAACCCAAGTAGGTCACGCGATTGAAGTCTCCAGCGAGATAATCGGCGACCTCGGGCTCACGGGAGATGACCTCCTCGCCCATCTTGGCGATGGTCTCGACCCACTCGGCCTTCTGCTCGTCAGAGGCAGTGTCGAAAATAAGGGTGGCGAGAAGGGTCATGCAGGAATAAGAACCGGTCATGGCGAAGCCCTTGTCGTTGGCGCGCGGAATGAGCAGCGTCAGCGCGTTGGGATCATCGGCAGACTCGACGGCGAGCTTGCCCTCGGGAGCGCAGGTGATGTTGAGGAATTTGACGTTGTGGACAAGCTCCTTGGCAACGGCAACGGCGGCAAGGCTCTCGGGGCTGTTGCCAGAGCGGGCAAAGGAAACCACGAGCGTGGGATCCTCGGCGCGCAGGAAGTCGCGCGGGGCGCTCACGATGTCGGTCGTGGCAATGGGCTTAAAGTCGTAGAGATCAGTGTTGCCAGCGTGACGCAGGTACGGGGCGCAGGTATCGCCAACGTAGTCAGACGTACCGGCACCGGTGAAGACAACGGACAGACGGCCCTCGCCCATAGCGCGAGCCTCGGCCAGAAAGGCCTCGATGGTCTCCTTGTTCTCACGATAGATGTTGAGCGTATCACGCCAAAGCTCGGGCTGCTGAGCAATCTCGGCCGTGGTGATCTGGGCGCCGAGCTCGGTGAGCTCCTCGACACTCTTCTCGAACATTTCTAATACCTCTCTCTAGAAGTAATCCTCTGACGTGCAATTATACACTTCGGTTGGTTATCTGGTAGTAACCAGTTAAATGCAAGGAATCACCATATGGAAACGATACGAACACTAGTTACTACGCTGGTGGTAAACCTTGTATTTAAACTGATCGGCACGAGCAACCGAGAGCGTATACTCCACAACCTCGTTTGACTCGTTATACGTAGTCCTGACCAAATCGAGCACAGGCGACCCCTCGACAATTGCCAAAAGGTGGGCATCGGTGGGACGGGCTATGCTCGCATAGAATTCCTCTTCGGCCACGCGAATCTTTTGCTGAAAGTCCTGCTCAATCACATCGTAAAGCGGCTTACTCTCCAGCAGTGGTCGCTTTAGGGACAGAAATTGACGAACCGGCAGATAGCTGCGTTCGACCATCATGGGCATGTTGTCGGCAGAACGAAGGCGCTTGAGCTTAAAAACGCGATCACCGATATGCAATCCCATATGCTCGGCCAGATTCTTATCGGCCTCCATCTCGCAAAACTCGAGAATCGTGGTCTCGGGGTCGCGACCCATCGCGCGCATCTGTTCGGTAAAGCTGTAGGACTGCATAAGATTGGTTGCCTTTGCCGAACGATCGGTCACAAAGGTACCGCGACCGTGCTGCCGAACCACCAGTCCTAAACGCTCCAGTTCCTGCAGAGCCAGGCGTACCGTGGTGCGCGAGAGACCATAGCGCTCCGAAAGTTCGCGCTCGGAAGGAATCATGTCACCGGCGCGATATTCATGGTCAATCTTTTCGGTCAGAATATCGACCAGCTGATCGTACAGCGGTTGCTTACGCGCCCCGATCGCCATCCTATCCTCCCATTTTCTCAAACTCGGCTACTACCTTGGGTGGTTAACATTATCTGTCTGCCACATCCGAATCATCAAGAAAACAAAAGCCGCGCGCTCTTTCGAGCACGCGGCTTTTAACATACACATGGCTTAAGGGGTCGGGGTGTGAGCCGCGTAGGGACACACCCCTCAAGCTAGAGCCTTACCAGATGCTCGGCCAGAGACCAAGCGGGCCAGCGCCCAGGATGCCCAGGACGAAGAGCAGCAGAATGCCCTTGGTCGGGGTCCAGCTGTGCTTAGCGAACATGTAGTAAAGCAGCAGCGTAAGCATAAGCGGGATGAGCTTCGGGACGATGGTGTTGAGGGTGTCGGCAACAGAGAAGTTGACCGGATCCTCGGTAACGGTGCCGTAGGTCACGGACTCCATGCCGTTGCCCAGATCGGTGACGCCGCACTCGACAGCGTTGCCGTCGGCATCGGAAGCGGTGAGGGCGTTGCCGTCCTTATCGGTCATGGCGATGGTACCGGCCTCAGCGGTCTCGGTATCGATGCCCTCCATACCGGTGAAGTTCTCGGCCTCCTTCTCGGAGACGATCACGGTAGTAGCGGAGAGGCCACGGGTGGTGCCGTTGGGAATCTGGAGGTTGATCTGGGTGCCACCCATGGTGACGACCAGGCAACCGACGACGAAGACGCCCATGATGGAAGCGGCGCGCGTGAAGGCCTGCATGTTGGCGGTCAGAGCGTCAATAGCGCTGGTGCCAAGCTTGTAGGACCAGTTCATGAGCCAGAAGCGCAGTGCGAACTGGACGGCGTTGAAGATCACCAGGAAGATGATCGGCGCAGCGGCGTTGCCGTTGATGGCCATGTTGGAGGTGATGCCAGCCGTGATAGGCACGAGCGTCAGCCAGAACAGGGCGTCACCGATACCACCGAGCGGGCCCATTGCGGCGACGCGGACGGCGCGAATCGTGGGGATGTCAACCTTGTTCTGCTCGAGCGAAAGCACGATGCCCATAACAAAGGTGACGAGGAACGGGTGAGTGTTGAAGAACTCCAGGTTGTGGCTCATGGAAGCCGCGAGGTCGTTCTTGTTGGTGTGGATCTTCTCCAGACCGGGGATGATGGAGTAGAGCCAGCCAGCGGCCTGCATACGCTCGTAGTTGAACGAGGCCTGCAGGAAGCAGGAGCGCCAAGCCATCTTGTTGAGGGTCTTCTGGTCGAGCTGCGGAGCAGGAGTGAGATCCTCGTAGTGCTCCGGGATCACATACTCATTAGATGCCATCTTCGAAGTCACCTCCGTCAGAAACAGCTGCACCCTTCAGCTCGGTCTGCTGCTGGAAGTCCCAGAAAGCGATGCCGAAGCCGATGAGAGCGAGGATGAGCAGGGCAGGAGTTGCCAGAGAATCGTTGGCAACGGTGATGATCGCGAGGCCAAAGCCCATGAGGAAGAAGCCCCACATGTCGCGGTTCATCATAACCTTGAGCAGGACGGCGAAGCCGACGAAGCGCATCATGCCGCCTGCAGCGGAGAGACCGGTCTGCAGCCAAGCCGGGATGGCGGAAGCGATGGTCTGACCGATGGTAGCGCCAGCGATGAAGAACAGGGTGACGACGATAGCGAAGATCAGGCCGAGCAGAGCCATGGCGAAGTAGTTCAGACGCTCGATACCCTTGGTGTCAGCGTTGTGAGCCATGTTGTCCGCGGAGGACATGAGCGGCGACATAAGCGTGAAGACCAGGGTAACGCCGAGCTGACCAAGCAGAGCGAACGGAATGGCAAGGCCGACTGCCGCGTTGGGCTCGAGGCCCGTGGCGATTGCGAGAATGGCTGCCATGATGCCGCCGATGACGGCGTTAGGCGGCTGAGCGCCTCCGATCGGCATGTTGCCGATCGTCATGAGCTGATAGGTACCACCCACGAGAAGACCGGTGTTGAGGTCGCCAAGGATAAGACCGATGACGGCGCCGGTGACGATGGGCTGATAGAGAGACTCGAGGAAGTTGAACTGGTCGATTGCCGCGACGAACGTGACGATGAAGACCAGAGCGACCTGGATGATCGAGTATTCCATCTTGCTCCTCCTTTCAAAATGCATGTACGCACTTTTGATATCACGTACAGAACGTCAGGGTTTCACTCCTGACAATGTGGATCACGAGGATTACGAGAAGAGCTTGCTCGTGTCCTCAACAGGCGTGCTCGGAACGCGCCTGATCTCCAGCTCCACCCCCAATTCCTGCAGCTCTTTAAACGCAGCGACATCCTCGTCGTTAACTGCGACGGAGGTGGCGACTTGGCGCTTTCCTTCCGACATGTGCATGTTGCCGATGTTTACCTTCTTTATAGGCACACCGCCCTTGACGAGCGTAAGCACGTCTTCCGGTGTTTCGGCCACGATGAAGATCTTCTGGCGCGGGCTCGCCTTGCCGATGACGTCGATGGTCTTCTGCAGAGAGAAGAAACGCGTAGCGACGCCGGCGGGAGCGGCCATCTTCATGAGGTTCTGGCGCATGGTATTGGTCGAAACGTCGTCGTTGGCGACGAGGATGAGGTTGGAGCCCAGAGTGGAGTTCCACTGGGTGGCAACCTGACCATGAATCAGTCGGTTATCGATGCGGGTAAGAAGAATGTTGGGTTCTGCCATGTTGATCAGCTTCCTTTCGCTATTTGCTGACGACAGTTACTTGATCTCCTGAATCGCGTAACGCGAAACATCTACGACGGCTCCGGATCGGACCTTGATCTGGACCTTCTCGCCTTCGATGCCCTTGACGGTTCCGTAGATACCGCCGGCGAAAAGAACCTCCTGACCCGGCTTGAGCTCGGTGTGCAGCTCCTTGAAGTACTTCTGCTTCTTCTTCATGTTGATTTGCGACCAGATGGTGTAAATCAAGCCCATGATGACAAGCAGGCCTAAAAGAGCGACCGAGGAGCTCAGGACGTTGGCTCCGAAATCGGCCATTAGATGCCGTCCTCGTCGCCGAAGATATCCTCTTCGTCGGAGCCGGCAACGGATGCGACCGTCTGGGCGGTGATGCCCGTCTGGCCAACGGTCACTGCCTGCTCGCCAAGCTCGGCGAGCGTGGCATTGCCGCGGAGGAACAGAAGCTCAATAACCATGGGGAGGTTAGTGCCGGTCAGAACCTCGACGTTGTCGACATCCTGGGCAATCATCATCGACTGGTTAAACGGGGTGCCGCCAAGCAGGTCGGTAAAGACGAGCACGCCATCGCACTCCTCGCGCATGGCGGTAATAGCGGCGCGGAGATCCTCGCCGTAGGAAGCAGCCTGATCGCCCTCAAAAGGAACGACGGTAAAAGCGGGCTGGTCACCGGCAACCATAGCGATAGCGCTTGCGAGACCGGGTGCGAACTGTCCATGACCGGTAAGAATAAAGCCAACCATTCAAATTTCCCTTCCGAAGGTGTGTACGATCTGAGTCCGATGATTTTCGGAAGCCAGCGGGCGCTCGCCCTTAAAGCTTCTTGGAAAGCGTTCTTTGAAGACCAGTGGTTTCTCAACTGGTAGTAACCACGTGACGTGTTGTTGTCACTATATCACCCCAGAAGAGGTCGCTTTCGTTGATTCATACAGTAAAACGTTTTTGCACCGCTCACGGTGATATTTCGACCGTTTACCGGTCGTTAACACATCTACCTGCGGTTTTGAAACCGTTTCGAAATGCTTTGGCAAAAGATCGGATCTTTTTCCGTGTCTAAACAACGCAGGGCGGCTAAAAATGGCGTGTAGAAAAATTGCAGGTCATTGTGAAGATATGTGAATTGGTCTTTTTGACTTAATACCAGTCTGAACCAGTTTTGAGATTATCGGCGAACGGTCGTTTTCGACCGTTCACCGGTTACTTGCAATCGTTTGCAGTTGTTTTCCCAGATGAATTAGGGAGACCCGATGAAGCACGTGCGTGATCATTCAATCTGCCCTTTCCGTCTCAATAGATAGCCCTCCAACGCAAAAAGCCCCCTAGAACGATTTCCGTTCTAGGGGGCTTCAGCAGATATTTCGGCTTCGTACTCGAAGGCTCAGGCAATCTTTACGCAAACAGGCCGTAGATGCTGATATTGGCCTTGGCGTAGAGGCCGTTGGCGTACTCGGTCCACTTGGAGCTGGCGCTCGAAGCCTGCGAAGAGTACTGCTGGTAGGCGGTGTAATAGGCGGTCATGGCCTGCTTATAGGTAGCGCTATCGGCCGTAAAGGCATCGTCGGCAAAAGCCTTAGCGTAGGTGCTATCGGCGTCCTTCCAGGTACCCTTCTTGCTATCCCACTCGTCACCGGCAAGGTTGATGATGTAGTCGGCGTAGTCCTTGCTCGCGGTGTCCTCGTTGCCGTCAGAAGGCTCGGTCGGAGCGATCGGCATACTAGCGGAGCTATCGCCCACCTTCTTCTTGTAGAGCTTCTGCAGCGTCGCGGACTGGCGGACGATCTGCTTGGCCTGGTCCTTGGACACGCCATACTGCGTGGCCATGGTCTTGTAGTCCGAAGTGCCGATAGAATCCTCGGCGTACTTCTTCATCTCCTTAGAAGAGACGGTGATGCCCTCGTCCTCGGCGGCGTCGAGCAGGATCTTGTTGCGCACGTAGGACAGGATAACGTCGGCAGAGGGAGCGGTGTAGTTGCCATCGCTATCCTTGACGGTATCAAGGCTGTACTGGCTCTCGATGGCCTCGCGCGCGGTGATGTCGCTCTTCTTGCCGTTGTAGCTGTAGCTTGCCACGGTCGAATCGAGCTGGTCCTCGGTGAGGGTCGCCGAGCCGACGCCCTTGCCGCCAAAACCACCGTTGCCGATAAAGAAGCCGACCACAGCAGCGATCACGATGGCGACCACAAAGGCGGCAATCATCGTCTTCTTGTGCTTGGATGCGCTGTCGTCCACGTCGGAGTCATCGTCCTCGTCCTGCTCCTCAGGCATGAGGTTCTCGTCGGCGGCATCCGCGGCAATCTGAGCCTCCAGGCGGGCGTCCTCCTCCTCGGCGGTCGTGCCGGCAGCAATGTGCTCGGCAGACGTACCTGCGACCAGATCGATCTTCTCGTCCTCGTCACCGTCGGGGCCTTCGCCGCGCTCGATGATCTGGATGCCGTCGATCTCGTCCTTTTCGTCCTTCTTTTGAATCAGACCCATATCAGTTACTCCTTGTTAAGAAACATAGTCCTCAATAGAATACGCCCGACAGAGCGCCGGGCGTATTCATTCTCAGGTTATCCGCAAACGTATAAGTACCGCTTAGGCGTTTGAAGCCGTATCCCCTTAGGCAAGATGCGCGATAACGGCATCGGCAAAGGCCTGCGTGCCCACGGCGCCCTCAATAGAGCCGGTCTGGGCACGACGCACGTCACCGGTAACCTGCTCGCCCTCGTCGAGCGTGGCAGATACGGCGGCGCGAATACGATTGGCAGCATCGTTCTCGCCCAGATGATCGAGCATCATGGCGGCAGACAGAATCTCGGCCGTGGGGTTAGCGATATCCTGGCCAGCGATATCGGGCGCGGAGCCATGCGTGGCCTCAAAGATGGCGCAGTCGGCTCCGATATTGGAGCCGGGGGCCATGCCAAGGCCGCCCACAAGACCGGCGCACAAGTCGCTGACGATATCGCCATACAAATTGGGCAGGACTAGAACATCGAAGTCGTTGGGGTTCTGAACCAGACCCATGCAGGTGGCGTCGACGATCTTGTCGTTGAACTCGATATCGGGATAGTTGGCAGCCACCTCGCGAGCCACGCGCAGGAACAGGCCGTCAGTCGCCTTCATGATGTTGGCCTTGTGCACGGCCGTCACCTTTTTGCGACCGCAGCGGCGAGCATACTCAAAGGCGTACTCCACAATACGGCGGCTTTTGGCGATGGAGATGGGCTTGATCGAGATGGCGGAATCCGCGGCGAAGGTTTTCTGACCCGAGCGCTCGACAAGCTGTGAAAGCTCCTCGACCTCGGCAGCGCCTTCGTCGAACTCAATACCAGCGTAGAGGTCCTCGGTGTTCTCGCGCACGATAACCAGGTCGACATCGCGGAAGCGCGAGCCATCGCCCGGTTGCGACAGGCAGGGGCGCACGCAGGCGTACAGATCGAAGTACTTACGCAGGGCAACGTTGACGCTGCGGAACCCCGTACCGACCGGCGTGGTGATGGGGCCCTTGATGGCAACTTTGGTCTGGGCGACGGCATCGAGCACATGCTGGGGCAGCGGCGTGCCAAACTCGTCCATGACGCCGGCACCGGCCTCCTGGACGTTCCAATTGATCTGGACACCGGCGGCCTCGACCACGCGGCGCATGGCCTGCGTAATCTCGGGACCGATCCCGTCACCGGGAATCAGGACTACATCGTGCGCCATAATCTGTTACTCCTCGTCTTCGGCGTCGTCAGATTTTTTAACGCTAGCACGCTTCTTCTTTTTGGAGAGATCCAGGCCAAAACGTTTAACAAGCATTTCGCAAATCTCGCTCGAACGGGCCTTGAGATAGCTGCCCTTGCCGTTCTCGGCATCGAACTTAAGGCGCAGCGCAAGCTTCTCGGCGATCTCGGCATCGATCTCGCCTTTGCCAAACTCGTACAGGCAGCCGAGCATATCGCGATACTCGAGGTCACCGTGGTAGCACTGGATGGCCTCGTCCAGGATGGGCCAAGCCTCGCGCGAACGCTCGACGCTCGTGGCACCCCACACGCACAGCAGGCGGAAGGCGGCATAGCGCAGCGTGGAGGAAATCTCGTCAAACAGTGCGGTCTCGGCGCCCTCAAAGGCATCGCCCAGCTGGTCGGGGCAGGTGGTGGCGAGCGCCGCCAGGGCATCGAGGGCCTCCCAGCGAGTCTGAGCCTCGGGCCGGTCGAGCGCCTCGATCAGCGCGGGCACGCAGGGCACGACGCGCTGCGGATCGCGCTCGGCAAGCAGGTGCAGCACGCGGGCGGCAAACTGGCGGATACGGCGCGTGGGGCAGCCGAGCTCCTGGACCAAGCGGTCGACGGTGTTCTCGTTCTCCTCTGCCAGCTGAAGCTGTGCCAGCTCCTCGTCGGTGAGCTGTTCGTCTTTGTTTTCTGCCATAGTTACCTCTTCTTACTATTTCTTAGTGTGCCTGCCAGCACCCTTGCTGTCATCGGTGACCGAGATGAGCTGTCGGTCAGCCGCGCCATTGCGACGCGCGCGGCGGCGCTCCTCGGCGTCTCCTGCGTCGGCGGCGGCGCGATGAGCCTGGTTGACGTTAAAGACCTCATCGTGCTTGCGCCACGGACCAACGGACTCGCCAAAGCTCATCTTAAGGCCGGCGATAAAGCCGCCAAGCCAGCCGATCGGCGCAAACTGCACCAGCGGGAACAGCGAGAACACCCAGGTCAGCAGGACGACTGCCGCCGCTCCTGCAAAGTTGGCAATCCAGTAGTCGCGCTTGGTGACGACGCGCTTTTCGCACGCCCACTGGCCGCACAAAAAGCCAATGTAGATCGCAAAGAGAAAGAGCACTAGTGCGAGCACCACGAACGTCCAGCTCATGGGCGCTACTCCTCGTGATGGTGGCCGCAGCAGCACTCGTGGCCGTCGTCATGGCCGTGGCCGCCGCAGCACTCGTGGTCCTCGCCATGGTGGTGGCCACAACCGCACTCGTGGTCGTCGCCATGCTCGCCGCAACCACAGCCTTCCTCATGAGCACCATGCTCCTCGGGACGATACTGCGACCAGTCCAGACCGGCGGCAATGGCGTCGGCCTCCTCCTTATAGAGGACATTGATGGCCTGGGTACCCAGCTTGGCACCACCGATGGCGTCGAGCATGTCATAGAGCGTAAAGGCCACGTCGGCGCCGGGCAGCGCAAGCTCGCGGTCGTCGGCATAGGCGAGCGCCAAGCGCAGGTCCTTGATGAAGTGCTCCACCATAAAACCGGGCTTGTAGTCGCCGTCGAGCGCCTTGGGCGCCAAGCTCTCCATGGCACCGGACTTGCCGGTGCCGCCCAGGATCATCTGACGGGTCTTCTCCATATCAAGGCCGCTCAGCTCGGCAAACGCCAGCGCATCGGCCATGCCGACCATGCAGGCGCCCAGCGACACCTGGTTGGCGAGCTTGGCAGCCTGGCCCTTGCCGGCGCCATCGAAGCAGCAGATGGTTGCCGCAAAGGTGGAAAGGATATCGCGGACCGGGGCAATGTCGTTCTCGGTAGCGCCCACGATAGCCGTAAGCGTGCCGGCGATAGCACCCGACTCGCCGCCGGTGACGGGGCAGTCAAACGCCATGCGGCCGGAAACCTGGGCGGCCTCGGCAATGTCGCGCGCCAGCTCGGGCGAGCTCGTGGTGAGGTCGATTAGGACCGCACCGGGCTTAGTGCACGCGAGCAGACCGTCGCCCGCCAGGTAGAGCTCCTCGACCTCGGAGGGATAGCCCACCATGGTAAAGACGACGTCGGCGTTCGCCGCGGCATCTGCCGGCGTATCGGCCCAGACGGCACCGCGCTCAACAAGCGCTGCAGCCTTGGACTTGGTGCGGTTGTTGACCGTGACGGGATAGCCAGCGTCCAGAATGTGGCCGGCGATAGGGGCACCCATGATTCCGGTGCCGATAAATGCGACAGAGAGCTTGTTTGCCATGAAACCTTTCCTTTTGGGTTGGGTGTTATTACCAGGTTGAATACTCGTTGCCAGCGTTTGGGCTGTGAGTCGAGGGCGATTACGGACGCAGCGCTTGCCTACTGGCCGCGCACGCGGCGGGCGATGCGGTCGGAAAGCGACGCCTTGTCGGTGCGGTTCTTGCCCCAAAACGCGCAGGCCACCATGCCGGGGCCCACGTGCGAGCCGATGGTGGGGCCCACGGAGCTGCGAATGATCGTAACGTCGGCGCAGCCCTCCTCCTTGCGGATGGCGGCTTCGAGCCAGTCACCGTCCTTTTCGGCATCGGCCGTCATGATGGCGATGGGCATGGTGCGATCGGGCACGTAGTTCTCGCGGAACGACTTGAGAATGGACTTGAGCGCCTTCTTGCGGCCGCGGTTGACGCCGATCAGCGACAGCGAGCCGGCAAGGTCGTAGGAGAGCTCGGGCTTGACGTCGAGCTTTGCCGTGAGCTGCGCCGCCGCGGGCGGAATGCGGCCGCCGGCAGCCAGCGCATCGAAGCTCTCGAGCGTAAAGTAGCCGTGCACGTAGGTCTTGGCCTCGTTTGCCCAATCGACCAGCTGCTTGGCAGTCAGTCCCGCCGAACGCTGGCGCACGGCCTCAAGCGCCAGGAGCTCGCCGGTCGCGCAGGGCAGAGCGTTGTCGACCACGTAGAGCTCAAAGTTGGGATACTCGGCGCGCACGGCATCTGCCGCCTGGCACGCGGAGTTGTAGCTCGACGACAGCGCCGAGGTAAAGCACAGGTAAACCGTGGGTGTGCCCTCTTTGGCGCACTCGGTAAAGAACTCGATATAGCGACCGAGCGACACAGCCGAGGTGGACACGCGGGCACCGGCGCGCATGCGGTCGTAGAACTCCTTAGGGCTCATGCTCGACCAGATGTCGTCCGTGCGCTCCTCGCCATCGATAATGAAAGGGAAGCCCAAGATATCGACATCGAGGTTCGCGGCGACCTCGGGGTTAAAGTCGCAGCAGGTATCGACGACGATACGGCAACGGTCCGAATGACCGGCGGATGCGGCCTTGTCCATCAAAGCGACTCCTTACGTAAAAAAGGCGGCCACCCGCATGGGATGGCCGCCAACCGTTAACTCATGCAAGTTAACGTATTTTACTCGTCAAGTGTTTCGATGCGGGGCTTGATGATGCCATATCCACCATTCTTACGGTGATACACCACATTGATGAGGCCAGTCGTCGCGTTCTCGAACACGTAGAAGTCGTGGCCGAGCAGATCGGTCTGCACCAGCGCCTGCTCCTCAGTCATCGGGGTGACATCGATGACCTTCTCGCGGACGAGCAGGTCGTCGTCCTCCTCGGGCAGCAGCAGGTCGGCCAGATCCTCGACGCGCTCGACCGGTGCGACATCCGCGGCGCTGGCACCGCCCTGGCGGTTGTCCACAACCTTGGTCTTGAACTTGCGCAGCTGGCGGGTGACCTTATCGGCGGAGAGATCGATGGCGGCATACATATCCGCGCCGTGCTCGGCGACGCGAATCACAGAGCCGCGGGCACGAACCGTGACCTCGACGATTGCCGGGTTGGGGTTCGAGGGGTTCTTCTCATAACGAAGCACGACGTCGACTGTCATGGGCTCGATATCGAAAACCTTGAGCGCCTCGCCGATCTTCTCGTCCACATGCGCACGCAGAGCATCGGTTACCGTCGTCTTGCGTCCAGAAACCTTGATATCCATACGTGGCTCCAATCTGCCTCGGGGACTTACTGTACTGGCTATGTACCCATTGCCGTGCATTTAATCACCCGAATTCCCAAAGGCCCGAATAACGACTGCTTGATACCGCATACCGAAGTCTCGCACTTTTCCGCGGCAAAGTGCGCTATATGAGGGCGTCGGCGGAGTTGGTTTTTCTCCTGGAAATTGCCCTTGAGCTGCTGGTTTTATCAAAATTGAAAAGCCGGGCTCCCCTATGGGGGAGACCCGGCCATGCGTGTTGAAACCGTGAAGAAGCGCCTTGTTCAATGTATGGCAGGCGCCACCCCTACCAATAACTAGCTATTGAGCTTGTTGATGTCATCGTCGGTGATGGCGCCCTCCTGGCTAGACGAGGGGCTGTCGCCGTTGTTATCGGAGGTGTCGCCATCGGAGGACTCGGTCTCGTTGGACGTGGATTCGGATGCCTGCACATTGGCCCCCGAAACAGTCTTGGCGGTAAGGTCATAGGGCATTTGGCCGTACCAGACGCAGTGGACCGCCTCGAGCGTGCCGTCGACCGTGATGTCGTCGAGGGCATCGCTCACAGCACGGCACAGCTCATCGTTAGAGCTAAGGCCTGCGACGCCAAGCGTGGAGGGTGTCTCGAGCGTGCCGACACAGGAGATCTGGCTCATCAGGCGCGCGAGGTAACCACCGGCCGTGGAATCACAGATCACGTAATCAACCTCGCCCGACTCGAGTGCCTCGAAGCACTCGTTGATGTTGGAGAAGGTCTTTTGGTTGGCCGTGATGCCCTGCTTGGCGAGCGCTTCCTGCGAGGCCGAGAAGGTCTGAACGCCCAGGGTAGCGGTGTTAAGCATTTCGGTGGAAACGCTCAACGACTCGCCGTCACTGCTCTTGCCGAATACGGCGGGGGCGTCGTACAGACAGGTGCCAAGCGAGCTGATATCGCCGTCCGTAGAGCTGACGTCGCCAATGAAGATATCGGCCTTTTTATCGCTGAGCGCGGAATCGGCCGAGGACGCATCGACAAAGGCGACCTTGAGACCCATGCGGCATGCGAGGGCACGAGCGGCATCGACCGCATAGCCCGTGAGGTTTCCGTCGGCATCCTGCATGGCTTGCGGGGCATCGGAAGTATCGAGGGCGACCGTCAGGGTTCCCGGCGTGACCAGGGCATCGTCCGATACCGTGGGGGTAACGGTCTCGCGCTCGATCTGGTCGATCGTGGGCGTCGTGAACGTGGACAGTGGATTGAACGCGCATCCACTCAGGCCCAAAACGGCAATGACCGCCGCGGTCCCAGCACCCAACCGAGTCGCATGCATCAAGCTGCCCCTCACCATGTCCGCTACCCTACCTTCTGTGTCGTATACGATCCGTGCCCTGCACGGAATATCGGGTTGTTCCCACCAGCTGACCTGGTATTTGACCCCACACTTGCGCACCGGGGCGTTTGCTCGGGAGGCCGCAGCCACCTTCACGACTGGCCCGCTCGCCCGCGAGGCGGTATTGCCCCAAAGAAAGTAGAACGGACGGTGCGGCTTACATCTAGGACGCGCCATGATCGCGCCGCGCGCACGCGGTCGCTTACGTGGATCCCTTTGACCGCGTCTGTCTTGGACTTGGATGGGCGCATTGCCCGTCCGCAACCACAGCCTGGCGGGAACGTAGCGCATTATAGCTAAGTTCAAGCTAAAGTTTAAGGTTAGGTCGTCATTCGCACCGCGAGTACAGATTTCGCAGGTCGAGGCGGGCAGCACACGGCGCTCTTCATCGGGATGGAAGTCCCTCCAACTGATGTGACCCATATGCCGGCGCTCGGCGCGCATCATGCGTAGCGCCGAGGCGCCGGTAAGGATCACAGAGGCTGCCAGTTGCTCGCCTGCCGGCTCGACGCGCCGCGCAATCTTCACTGCCACAAAACCACCCCTACCAAACGCGTGCGATAGCGAGGCCATCGACGGCTTTGGCGCCGGCGCGCTTAAGCTCCGCCGAGGCCGCTGCCATTGTCGCGCCCGTGGTAATGACATCGTCGATGAGCAGCAGACGACAGCCACGTACATCCTCGACCGTCTCGTACATGTCCCGGGCATGTTCCCGGCGCTCGGCGCGACCGAGTTCGCGCTGGTCGCCATGACCGTATTTGACCAAGGCGTCCAGCAATGGCACACCCGAAAGATCGCAAAACGAGCGCGCGATTGCTTCCATGTGATCAAAACCACGCCGCCGAAACGCCGCCGCAGTCGCGGGCACAAATACCACCGCGTCGACACCGGACAGCACGCCGCCGTAACGGTCGGGGGCTGCTGCCTGGGCATGCAAGGCGGTGTCGTAGAGCAGCTCTGCCAGATACGGTGCCAGACGGCGCTCGCCCGCATCCTTGTATGCCTTGATGATGCGCGGCAACGGATGTGCATAGACAGCGCACACCAGGCAGCGATCGAGGGCCTTAGCCACCGTCGAAGACGCGCCCTCGACCGAGCACTCGGTACACAGCAGGTCTCCAAACGGAGCGCCGCACCTCGTGCAGCTGTGGCGCGGATCGACAAGCGTGAGCGACGCCAGGCACTCCCGACAAATAAGCGCACCGGCACGCTCGCAACCGGCGCATCGCGTGGGCGAAAGAACCTCGAGTGCCTCATGCGCCGCGCGCTCGGCAAACGGTAGCAATTCATCCGCAAACGGCAAGATGTCGGCACTCCGTAAGCGGCTCAAACCATTCAGATAGTTATTTATGACAAAACCCTCCCTACGCTTGGGCGAAGGGAGGGTTGTCGATTCAGTGCCATGATACCCCGTTGCACTTGGGGTCAGACAAGTCGAATCCGCTTGAGGGCGCTATTCGCCGGCAGGCGGTTGCGGTGCGGACGAGGTGTGGGTCGAGCCTTCGCCACCATCCTGGCGCGGCTTGCGGGAACGGCGACGGCGGCGGCGCTTCTGACTCTGGTCGGCCGAACCCTCGCCACTGCGATCCTCACGCGGCTCGCGCTCGTCGCGAGCACCGCCGCGCGAAGCCTTGGCGGCAGCTCCTCCGCCATCGCCGGGGCGACGGCGCGTGACCTTGACTTCACCATCCGAAACCTGATCGGCCACAGAAGGAACCGAGGGTTTCTGCTGCGTGCCCGAGGAATGGCGACGGCGCGGACGCGGCGCGCGCTCCTCCTCGCCACGTGGCCTGCCAGCCTTGTCGGCAGGCGCGTCGGAGGCCGAGGCACCCTTGGGAGCGGCACCGGCCTCGCGAGCGGCTGCGGCGCGGAAGGCGTCCTCGCGCTCCTCGCTCGACAGGTGGCGGCGACGACGGCGCGTGGGGTTCATGCCGCCGCCGCGGTTTTGCTGCTGGGGCTGCTGAGCCTCGCGCTCGCGAGAGGCGTTCTTGCCCGCGGTCTCGCCGTTGTCGACGGACGCCGTGCGCTTGCGGCGACGACGGCCGCCGGCCGCCTCCTCGGCCTCGGAAGCCTCGGCCTTGCCGCGGCCCTTTCCGCGGCCACGACCCTCGCCCTGGGCCTGACCGGCACAAGCATCGGATTCGGCATCGCGACGACGGCGCTTGGGCATCGACGTGCCGGCCAGACGGTCGGCACTCGACAGGCCATCGCCCACGTCGACGCCGTTCTCGCGATCGAGCTCCATGAGCGCCAGGCGCATCTCGGGCGACTCGATGCGCTCGAGCACATCGCGCGTCACGCAGTCGGGGCGGCAGCTGCAGCCCTGCTCGGCGGCCTTCTTTTTGCAGCCCTCCGAGCACGTCATATCGGCCAGGTTGACCTTAAAGACTTTACCGTTCTCCAGGCGCAGCACCAGCTGCTCACGCGGCGTGTCATATTCCTGGATACGCGCCTTGCCGAGCGGCGTATCGATGAGCGTCTTCTTTTTGGGCGCGCGGCTCTTAAAGTCCTTGTACGCCTCGAACTCATAGCGCAGGCAGCACATCAGGCGGCCGCACACGCCGCTGATCTTAGACGAATTGAGCGGCAGGTCCTGCTCTTTTGCCATGCGAATCGAGACGGGCTCAAACTGTCCGCCAAAGCGCGTGCAGCAGAGCTCCTGTCCGCATTGGGCATAGCCGCCCACCAAGCGAGTCTCGTCACGCACGCCAATCTGGCGCATGTCAACGCGAATGTGCAGCGTCGAGGACAGGTCCTTGACGAGCTGACGAAAATCGACGCGCTCCTCGGCCGCAAAGTAGAACACGGCTTTCTCGCCGCCAAACAGGTATTCGACACCCACCGGCTTCATCTCGAGGTCGAGATCTTTGACCAGACGGCGGAAATCGACCATGGCCTCATCGCCCTGGATGGCCAGGTCGTCGGCAAGCTGCAGGTCGATATCGCTCGCCACACGCAGCACGGGCTTGAGCGGCTGACCGATCTCGTCTTGCGGCACCTCGAAGGGATCGGCCGTGACCAGGCCGATCTCGGTTCCGCGCTCGGTGGAGCAAATGGCATAATCGGCCTCGAGGATATCCAGATCCTGCGGGTCAAACCACAGGTCGCGCGAGGCGTAGGTAAACTTAACGGGTACGACTAACGGCATTTCAGTGCCTTCCTGATATCGAACAGCATGACCTCGATGGCCAGCTGGGGAGTAACGTTTCTGGCAATGTTGCGCTCGGCGGTCGCGACCGCCTCGAGCGCCCGGGTGGCACCCGCAACATTCGTAGCGGCGGCAAGCCGCCCGATCGTGTCGCGCACGTCCTCGTTCACAATGTCTGCCGCCTCATCCTGAAGCGTCAGCAGCACGTCGCGCATGAGCGTCCGCGTGCTCGCCAGCGCTTCCATGATACCCGAACGCTCGCGCGCGTTGAGTTCGCGCTTGTTGCGGTCCTCAAGCTGCTTCAATGCTCCACGCGACAGATAATCGGCGTTTTGCTCGAGCACCTTTTCCTGCGTGGACTTGACCTCGGCGAGCGGAGCCTTAACGGCGACGATGAGCGACTTGGCGCGGCTGAGTACATCGGCCTCGTCGGCGGCGATGAGCGAATCGATGGCGCGGATCATCTGGCGGCGAGCATCCTGGCGCTCGGCGCTCTTAAGGAACTCGATGCCGCGCGTGGGGCTCCCCGCCACGGCGACCGCCATGCGACAGCGTACGAGATCCTGGCCCGTCGCGCGGCTCACGGCCTTCGTGGCCACGGCGGGCGACACCAGCCGAAACGGCACGCACTGGCAGCGGCTCACGATGGTGGGCAACATCACGTCTGCCGAGGTGCCCAGCAAGATAAACATAACGCCCTCGGGCGGCTCCTCGAGCGTCTTGAGCAGTGCGTTGGCGGTGTTGGCGCGCAGCTGCTCGGCACGGTCGATGATGTAGACCTTGGCCTTGGCACGGATGGGCGCCAGCGGCACGTCGTCGAGCAGCTCGCGGGTCTGGGCGATGAGGTAGCCCGTGGCGCTCTCGGGCGTGTAATAGTGCACGTCGGGGTGCGTATGGCGGGCGACACGCACACAGCTATCGCATGAGCCGCAGCCGTCCTGCTCGCACAGGAAGGCTTGGGCGAGCGCCCAGGCGGCATCGAGCTTGCCGGCACCGGGAGCGCCCAAAAACAGGTAGGCGTGCGATGCGCGGCCGCTGGCGACGGCGTTGGTCAAAAAATCGCGTACGCGCTCTTGGGTGTCGAGCTTGGCCAGCAGGCTTGCCTGAGCGGGGGCCATGTTACTCGGCCTCCTGGGCAAGCGTGGCGGTGACGGCGTCCTGGGAAATGTCGAGACCGTACGCGCGAACCTGCTCGACCGTCTGCGCGAAGACGTCCTCGATGGAAGCGGTGGCGTCGATGAGCTTCACGCGATCTGGCTCCTCGGCGGCAATAGCACTAAATCCCTGGTAAACGCGCTCCTGGAACGCCATGCCCTTGGCCTCCATGCGGTCGACCGCACCACGGGCGGACATGCGCAGCGCCGCCTGCTCGGGCGTGATGTGATAGACGAGCGTGAGCGCCGGGTGCGTCCCCGCGACAGCAAGGTTGTTGGCGTCGCGTACCATCTGGCGATCGAGGCCGTCGGCAAACGCCTGGTAGCAGGTCGTGGAATCATAGAAGCGGTCACACAGGACCACCTTGCCGGCCGCAAGGGCGGGAGCTATGACCTCGTGCACCAGCTGGGCGCGTGCGGCCTCGTAGAGCAGCAGCTCGCAGGTATCCCCCATCGCCGTATTGGCGGGGTCGAGCAGCAGGGCACGGATCTTTTCACTAATGGCGGTACCACCCGGCTCACGCAGGGTCACGACCTGGTAGCCAGCGAGCTCGAGCGCACGGGCCAGCAGGCGCGCCTGCGTGGACTTACCGGCACCATCGACGCCCTCGAGCGTGATAAAGCTATGTTGAGCGGGCTCAAAAGCCATGGGCGCAGTCCCTTCCTACAAGGCGCGTAAATGCAGATATATCAACCAAATCATGATACCCCAGGGGCAGGCGCACCCCAAATCCAACCTAGTCATTGGGGACGTTCTTAAATGACTGGTCGTTTAAGAACGTCCCCAATGACTAAAGGTGCCTTTCCAAAGTTGCGGTGAAATAGGGACTGATTGAAGCTCTAAGACCGCCAAACAGTCCCTATTTCACCGCAACTTATGATGGGGAATTTTGGATGCTTGGTATAATCGTCGTATGGCATTGAAATGTGGCGAAAGGAGTGGCAATGTCTCGGTATTGCGCCTCGTGCGGCAAGCTTCTTGCAGATAATGCCAAGTTCTGCACCTCGTGCGGTGCACCCGTTGAGCAAACAGCCGCGAGCGATAGCCAGCCCGCTTTTGGGCAGACCGGGCCCCTTGATACGCCGCAAGCCAAGGCGGACGATCCCCTCGCTTATCGCCCCGACCCCGCCGCAAGCCCCGCGGCCGGCGAGACCACGCAGTGCATACCCGTCGCGAGCGGCTCGCCCCAACAGCAGCCGGCTCCCGCATACGCGCCTGCTTCGCCACAGACCCCCGCTCCCAAAAAGAGCGGCACCGGGGCGCTTGTCGCCGTTATCGTTGCGCTGGTGGCAATCATCATCGCCCTGGTCATCTTCTTTGTGATCAAACCGTTCGACAACTCCGCCACGCAGACGACTGCCGAGGTTACCAAGCTGCACCACGATGTTGACGATGATGACCTCAAGCCTCTCGGCGACCCCAATAGCCTTTACGACGATGACGATGACGACGAGGACGAGGCTGGCGGCGAAGCAACCCTCTCCGAGCAGAACCTCTACCGTCGCCTGAGCGAATACTACGACCTGCTCGAGGACCTCGATAGCCAGGTCCGCGCCTGCGCGCAGGCCTTCAATGGTAGCTATCTGGAAGAAGATCGCACCACCCGTCAAAATCTCGCCGACGTCGCCGAGCGCACGGAGGAGACCATCGAGCAGTATTACGATATCGTCGAGGACCTGGACGTCCCCATGAGCTCCAAGAACTACAACTCCTGGAAAGACATCATTGCCCTGTATGACGACCTTGATCACCGCATCGACGCGATCTGCGATGCCTGGGAGATCAGCCTAAAGTACGCAAAGCCCTCGGACCATAAGGACGAAATCGTGGCGCCGCTGGCACGCGACAACGAGCCGGGAACCAGCAGCAACAAGTATCGCTTGGACTTTGAGGACCGCTATCCCAGCGCCAAACCCGTCGAGGTGAACTAGCGTTTTGTCGTTCCCGAGCTGGCAGTTAGGGACGTTCCTAAACTGCCGGTAGAAAAGGAACGTCCCTAACTGCCGAACAAAAAACGGGCGAGGATCATGGGACCCTCGCCCGTTTTTGTTTTGGGCAATGTTTCGGCTGCGCCGCTACTTGCTGGCGGCCGCCTTCTTTGTGGTCGTCTTTTTCGCGGCAGCCTTCTTGGCAGTCGTCTTTTTCGCCGTGGTCTTCTTCGCCGTACTCGCCTTGGTCGTCGTCTTGCGGCCGCGGGCGGGCTTCTTCTCCTTGGTCGGGCAGTCCATGTTGACGCAGATGCGCCACGGACCGCGCGCCGTGTTGACCACCACGATGGGAGCGCCGCACTCGGGACAGGTCTCGCCCGTCGCCTCGAGTTTGCCACGCGCCGGCAGCGGATAGCTCACGCCGCAATCGTCATAGTTGGTGCAGCGGATAAAGCGCTTGCCGCTCTTCTCGCTCTTGTGCGCAATCAGATCGCCATGGCGTCCGGCCTCGGCGCACACCTTGCACTCGCCCACCTTAAGGTCGGGCTCGTAATTGGTGGGACACGTGGGGTTCACGCAGATCTCGAAAGCCTTCTGGCGGAACGGCTGGCACTTAATGCGCGGTGCGCCGCATTCGGGACACACGGCAGCCTCGCCCTCGAGCGGGCTCACCTTGACGCCGCTCGGCACCGGATAGGTCACGTCGCAGTCGGGCCAGCCCATGCAGCCGATAAAGCTACCGCGGGTCTTGGCGCTCGTCTTCATAACCAGATCCTTGCCGCACTTGGGGCAGGCGCCCACGCGCGCATCGGCCGTGACGGCATCGCTGATGGCGTCGCCCAGCTCCTGCGTATGCTTGAGCAGCTCATCGAGCACGCCGGCCAGCAGCGCGCGCGAGTGCGTCACGACATGCTCTTCGGTATCTTCGCCGCGCTCCACGCGGGTCATGTCGCCGTCGAGCTCGCTGGTCATATCGGGGCTCGTGATGCGCGGGGCAAACTGCGACAGTGCATCGATGATGGCGATACCCAGCTGACTCGGCTCCACGGGATCGTTTTTGAGGTAGCGCACGGCGTACAGGCGCTCGATGATGCTCGCGCGCGTGGACTTGGTGCCCAGGCCGCGCTTTTCCATCTCCTGCACGAGCTTGCCCTGGCTGTAGCGCGCGGGCGGCTCGGTCTGTTTGGCCTCGAGCTTAATGTCGAATACGTCGACCATGTCGCCCTGCTCCAGCGGCGGCATCTGCTCGTCGCGCTTGAGTCCGTACGGGTATGCCTCGCGGAAACCCGGGGTCACGAGCACATCGCCCGAAGCCACGAACGGCTCGCCGTTCACGTCGAGCTCGAGCTTGGTGTTCTCGATGGTGGCGGGGCCCATAAGCGTCGCCAGGAAGCGACGAGCGATGAGGTCGTAGAGCTTGCGCTGGCCACCGTCGAGCGTGGACGGATCGCCCTCGCCCGTGGGGTAGATAGGCGGGTGGTCGGTGGTCTCGACCTTGCCGCGCGTGGGCTTCATGGGACCGGCGAGCACCTTTTTGCATACGGGCGCCAGCGCCGGGTTGATCTTTGCCAGGTCACTCACCACGGCGCCCAGATCGAGCGTCGCGGGGTACACGGTGTTGTCGACACGCGGATAGCTGATGAGGCCCGCCATGTAGAGGGACTCGGCGATGCGCATGGTGCGTGCGGGCGAGATGCCCTCGGCCGCAGCGGCAGCCTGCAGCGAGGTGGTCGCAAACGGCGTGGGCGGCTGCTGCTTGCGCGAGCGCTTGGTCACCGCGGCAACGGTTGCCGTCGCAACGCCGTCGACATGGCCGTACGCCGTCTCGGCAGCATCCTTGTCGGTAAAGCGCGCCGTCTTGTGCGCGATCTTAAAGCGGTCCTCCTCGGCAGCAGCCTGCGCGGCAGCCATGCCGCGAATCTGCCAGTAGTCCTCGGGCACAAACGCCATGCGCTCGCGCTCGCGCTCGACCACCAAGGCGAGCGTCGGGGTCTGCACGCGGCCGGCAGAACGCACGTTGCCAAAGCCGCCAAACTTGGCGAGCGTCAGGTAGCGCGTGAGCACCGCACCCCAAATGAGGTCGATGTGCTGACGACTCTCGCCGGCATCGGCCAGGTTCTGGTCGAGCGAGACGAGGTTATCAAAGGCCTGCGTGATCTCGGCCTTGGTAAACGAAGAATACTGGGCGCGGGCAACCGGCAAGTCGGGCGCAACCTCGCGCACCTTGTTGAGGGCGTCCGAACCAATCAGCTCGCCCTCGCGATCGAAGTCCGTGGCGATGATGACGCTGTCGGACTTCTTGGCAAGGTTCTTGAGCGAGCGAATGAGTTCTTTCTCGGCCGGCAGCTTGATAACGGGCGCCCAGGTAAGGTAGGGCAGGCTCTCGAGCTTCCAGCCTTTGATGGAGATACCGTCGGCAAGGAACGGTTTGCGCTTGGTGTCATAGGGCGGGCGCGCCAGGCCATCGGGTATGTCGGCCGGCAGCATCTCGCCGTCCTCGGTGACCGAGTACCAACCCAGCTTTTTATCGAACAGCACGCTGTCGCAAAAATCGGGCGCAAGGATGTGACCGGCAAGGCCGATTGTCACGCACTCCTCGCCCTTCCACTCAAAACGGTAGATGGGGGTGTTGTACACCTTGTCCTTTTTGGGCTTGCCCGTGGAAAGACGCTCGGCAATCTGACGCGCGGCGTCGTTTTTCTCGGCGATGATGAGCTTCAAAAGAGGCTCCTATCTCGTGTGTCTGCGGCTGCGCCCGCACGTACGACGGCCGACTTACGCCCTTGTTTGTTCGATCTGCCCGATGAGCCAATCGCACCAGGCATCCATGCCCTCGCCCTTGCGTGCGCTCACGGCAAACCGCGGCGCCTGCGGATTGAGGTCATCGAGTGTCTTAGTATACCTATCCATGTCAAAATCGAAAGCCGGGGCCACATCGACCTTGTTGAGCAGCTGTGCGCCAGCGTGCTGGAAGATGCCCGGGTACTTAATGGGCTTGTCGTCGCCCTCGGGCACCGAGAGAATCATGATGGACAGGTTCTCGCCCAGGTCAAAGTCGACCGGACAGACCAGATTGCCCACGTTTTCGATAAAGATAACATCGATGTTTTGAAGGCCCACTGCCTGGTCAAACGCATCAACGGCCTCCATGATCATGTTGCCCTCGAGGTGGCACAGACCGCCCGTGTTGATCTGAATGGCGGGCATGCCGGCTTCCTTCATGGTGATGGCGTCGACATCCGAGGCGATATCGCCCTCGATGACGGCACAGCGCAGGCCGGCTTTGTCGCGCAGGCGCTCGTTGGTGCCCA
This sequence comes from Collinsella sp. HCP28S3_E12, assembly GCF_052065595.1. NCBI lineage: Bacteria > Bacillati > Actinomycetota > Coriobacteriia > Coriobacteriales > Coriobacteriaceae > Collinsella > Collinsella sp. HCP28S3_E12. Next base: position 84,396 of record NZ_JBQHTS010000001.1, on the reverse strand, counting down.
GAATCGTGGTGGTCTTACCAGAGCCGGGACTCGACAGCACATTGATCACATAGGTGCCTGTCTCTTTGAATCGCTGACGCAGCTGATCTGCCAGGCGCTCATTGCGCGACAGAATCGGCGATGCGATATCAATAGTTTTCTCGGCCATACTCGGCACTCCTTACTTCTACCATTTATACCCCGTCCCCAAATGGCAGGCTGGTTAATTGTCGGGGGTTTCAATCTCGATGCTGGCGATGTCGAGCTCGCGGCCGTGCAGCAGGCGCACGTTGGTGCCGCCACACTGAGGACAGCGGCAATGGAAGCGGTCGTGTTCAAAGACCTCGCGGCAGTCCAGGCACTCGCTTTGTGGATGGACTTCCTCCACGGCAAGCTCGCAGCCGCGCGTGAGCATGTCCTCGTCGCGAAACGTCTCCCACGCAAAGTCGAGCGCCTCACGCACAACTTCGGTCATATCCCCAATGCGCAGCGTTACCAAAACAGCGCGCGAGGCCCCCGCCCCACGCGCCGCGCGAATCACTGTATCGAGTATGCCGTTGACAATGCCAACCTCGTGCATACGGATTTACTCCTCGTCGTCCTCGTCGTCGTTCGAGAACAGATCCAGACGGCTCACAAACAAGCCTTCCTTGCCATCGCGCGCGGTAATGACCACGCGGGCGATGGCGAGCGAAATCTCGTAGAGCGAGAGCAGGGCACCATACATGAGACCCAGCGTAACGGGCGAGCCGTCGGGCGTAATCACAGCCGAGCCCGCAAGCAGGCCAACGTATACGTAACGCCAGGCACCGCGGAAGGCCGCATAGGACACGATATGGAAGACAGACAGGTAGAAGATGATGAGCGGCAGCTCAAACGCCACACCAAAGCCGATCATAAAGAGCAGCTCCATGTTGACGTAGTTCTCCAGATCGGGCAGCGCCGTAGCGACGGCCGAGGTTTCGCCGATGAGCCACTCAAAGCCCGCAGGGATGATGATGAAGTAGCAAAAGATTGCGCCCAGGAAGAACAGCACCGTCGAGGCGAGCACCGTGGGCACAACCCACTTGCGCTCGTTGGGGCGAAGCGCCGGCAGGAAAAACGCCAGAATCTGCCAAATGATCATAGGCGTGCACATGACAACGGCCATCTTGAGGGCCAGCGAAAAGCGCAGACCAAAGCCGCCGAGCGTGGTGGTGATGTAGAACTTACCGTCCGGCACAAAGGAGCGGATGGGGTCTTCCAGGATGTCGAGCACCACGGGCGTGGCGAAATACAGCACGATGGCGGCGGCAAAGACTGACACGACCACGATGGTCAGGCGGCGACGGAGCTCACCCAGATGATCGAAGAGCGGCATGCGCGCGGGTCCGATAGGCATTACTCATCGCCTCCCTTCGGGGCATGGGCGGCAGCGGCGTCGTCCTCGGCCTCGAGCTCGCGAGCGAGCTGGTCGACGACGGCCTTGCGCTTGCGGGGACGACGGGCGTAGAGGTCAGCCGTCGTGGGCTCTGCCGGCTCGGGCTCGGGCTCCGGCTCTGCAGCAGGCTCGGGCTCGACGGCGGCAGCAGCAGACTCGGGGCCCTCAGCCTCACCAGCAGCACCTTCGTCCTCGGCAGCACCCTCACTCGCGGCCTTCTCGGCGGCAAGGCGGGCACGGCGCTCGGCAAAGGTCTCCTTCTTTGCGGGCGCGGCCGTCTCGACGGCATCCTCGTCCGCATCGGAATCATCATCGACGGCAGCCTTCTTGGGCTTGACCGGAGCCGAAGCGGCCTCGCTTACCGGATCGATAATCTCGGACTGAACAACAGCCGTCATCTTTTCCTGCGTCTCGCGGAACTGACGGATGGCACGGCCGATCGTGCGGCCCATCTGCGGGAGCTTATCCGGGCCAAACAGCAAAAAGCCGAAGACCACGATGATCGCGAGCTCACCCTCTCCAATACCAAACACACATACCTCCAAGGCTCGATGTGAGTCGAGCCCGCACCGCGCCATTCGGCCGGAACTCGTCTATTCATTCGGTCAAGTATAGCGCCCGGACGTCAAAACATCCGAGCGCATCACAAACATATACCAAACGGCACGCCCTTTTTGGGGCAGGGCTTATGCCGCCGTAATTGAAATCTCCTGGTCGACACCCAGCAACTGAACCACGCGCATCACCGGGGGCTGCACGTTGACGCAGCCAAACCGCTTGTCGTGATCGGCTGCGTGGTGCGCGGCGCCCACAAGTACGCCAATACCTGTCGAGTCGATATAGCTCACCTGGGCAAAGTCGAGCTCAACGGCCTCGGTGGGCTGCTCGAGCGCCAAGTCGATGGCGTTACGCAAGCTGTCGGCGTTAGAGATATCAATCTCACCGGTCACCCTGATGGTGTAGAGCTCCGGCGTGGGGTTGGTGGAAATACCCAAATCCATATATACGCTCCTTTGCGTATCGAGAGTGCGGATGGTACTGGACGCGTATTTGCGGGGCCCTACGCGTTAGGCGCGCTCGGCACGAGCAAGCTCGGCAGCGACGAGCTTGACGGCCAGCACCAGCACGTCGAGTGCGGCCTCCAGGTCCTCGACCGTGGGATAACTCGGCGCGATGCGGATGTTGGTGTCGCGCGGATCCTTGCCATAAGGCCAGGTGGCACCTGCCGGCGTGAGCTTGACACCCAGGTCGGCGCAAAGCGCGGCGACCTTTTGGGCCGAGCCCTCGGGGCCATCAAAGCTCACAAAGTAGCCGCCGCGGGGATGCGTCCAAGTAGCGCAACCCGTATCGCCCAGGCCCTCAGTGAGCTTGCGCTCGACGGCCTCAAAGCGCGGACGCAAGAACTCGGCATGCTTTTTCATGTGCTCCTTGACCGCCTCGATGGTGGGAAGGAAGCGCACGTGGCGTAGCTGGTTGAGCTTGTCGGCGCTGATAAGACCGGCCTTCAGGCGCTTGGAGAACTCCGCGATGACCGCGGGACTCGCACCGATAAAGCCGATGCCCGCGCCCGGGAAGGTGATCTTGGACGTCGAGGCGAATGCCACCACGCGGTCCTCGGTACCCGCCGCGCGGGCAAGATCGAAGATGTTGGCGAGCTCGTCGGTCTCGTCGTACAGGTCGTGCACGCAGTAGGCGTTGTCCCAAAAGATGCGAAAATCGGGCGCGGCCGTGGGCATCTCGACCAAGCGGCGCACGGTGTCCTCGCTAAAGGTGATGCCCGTGGGGTTGGAATACTTGGGCACGCACCAGATGCCCTTGATGGAGTCGTCGGCGGCAACCAGGCGCTCTACCTCGTCCATGTCGGGGCCGCTGCCGGTCATCGCGACGGGGACGTTCTCGATACCCAGGTCGGCGGTGATGCCAAAATGACGGTCGTAGCCAGGAACCGGGCACAGGAACTTGACCTTCTTACCGTCGTGCGCGGCCTCATAAGCCTCCCAAGGCTCGTTGCCGCACGAGCCGCAGCGCCAGAACATACCGGCGATATCGTGCTCGATCAAAAGGCTCGACGAACCCAGTACGAGCGTCTGATCGGCGGGGCAACCCAGGAACTCCCCCGCCAGCTTGCGTGCCGAGGGGATGCCCTCAAAGCAGCCGTAGTTGGAGCAGTCGACGTTACCGTCGTGCAGATCGGCGTCGGCATTGAGGATATCGAGCATGGGGCGCGAGATGTCCACCTGGGAGGGCGACGGCTTGCCGCGCGCCATGTCGAGCGCCAGGCCCTTGGCCTTGACCTCGGCAACCTCGGCTTTGAGCGCCTCGATGGCGGCATCGAGTTCGGTGGTTTCCATCTTCTGGTAGATCGTCTGCATGGGTGCGACCTTTCGCAAAGCGGGACGTTGCAGTTTGTCTAAGTATAGACCGCTACCGCCGCAACGGTATGAAGCCGTGATAGATTAAGTCCATCGCAATGAATTACGATATCCACCGTATGACCCGTATAGCCGCATGGCACATCCAAGGAGGCAGTATGGAATACGGCTCTTTTCAAGCCGAGGAGTTCGGAGACCTGCAGCGTCTGGTCGACGGCTTGTTTTATGACCGTAAGGCCATTGACCGCCTGGATCTAATCGTTCAGGCGGAGATCTTGGACCTGGCGCCCGATCTCATGGAAATCGTGAATCTTTTGCCGCCCGGCCACTACGACCGCCAATCGCTTTGCGACCAGCTTAACTCGGCCCTTGCCGCCCACGGCTGGGGCGCCGTCTACGGCACCGTGGAATAAAAATGGCAAATAAATGAAATGCCGTTTGTGACAGTGCTCACAAACGGCATTTTTTCACACGAGGGCATCCGGGGCATGTCCGGCCCCGGTTTTCGCGCTCCTACTCGTCCTTGGGCGAAGGGTGCTTGCAGACCACGCTCATGTAGATCATGCCCAGCACGGCCGCGGTAACAGAGCCGGCAAGAATGGCGGCCTTGGCGGCCAGAACCTCGAACTGGGCCGTCGGGAAGGCGAGGCCGCTGATGAGGATCGACATGGTAAAGCCGATGCCACCCAAAATGCCCACGCCGGCGATCATGTGCCAGTTAACGTTATGAGGCAGCTCGCAAGCCTTAAGCTTGACCAGGGCAAACGTCACGCCAAAGATACCGATCGGCTTACCCAGCAGCATGCCAAAGTACACGCCGAGGGTCACCGGGTCGGTAAGCAGCACGCTCATGTCCACGCCCACCAGGCGAACCTGCGCGTTGACAAACGCAAAGATCGGCAGGATCACAAAGTTGACCGGCGTGGAGATCAGGCGCTCCATGCGGATGAGCGGCGGGGTCACACGGTGCATGACACGCTCGACCTTGGTGGTCGAAAGGGTAAAGTCGTGCTGGCCCAGGATGTGCGCCTCGTCGTCGTAACGGTCGTCGAGCAACGGCAGGTACTCGCCTAGCCAATCGGTAAGGCTATCGAGCTTAACACCGCACTTGGCCGGGATGGTGAAGGCCAGGATGACACCGGCAAGCGTGGCGTGCACGCCGCTCTTAAACATGCAAAACCACAGCAGCAGACCAAGCACCGAGTACGGGGCAAGGCGATAATGCTGAGTCTTGTTGAGCCACACAAGTGCGCAGGTCACAACTGCAGCGGCACCCAGCCAAAACGGACTGGGGCTCTGGCCGTAGAAAATGGCGATGGCGGCGATGGAGATGAGGTCGTCGGCGATGGCGAGCGTCGAGAAGAACACGCGCACGCCGTTGGGCACGCGATTGCCCAAAAGCGACAGCACGCCCAGCGCAAAGGCAATATCGGTTGCCATGGGGATGGCCCAACCGTTGCGGGCGCCGGCATGGTTAAAGATCAGGTAGATGCAGGCGGGAACGACGACGCCGCCCACGGCTGCCAGCATGGGAAGCATGGCCTGACGCGGATTCTTGAGCTCGCCGACCGTCATCTCGTACTTAAGCTCAATGCCCACCAACAAAAAGAAGATCGCCATGAGAAAGTCGTTGACGAAAAGCTCGACGGTAAGGCCAGCCGTAAGGTTGCCCAGACCCACATACAGCGGGGTCTCCAAAAAGTGATGGATAGCCTCGTAGACATCGGTGTTGGCGCAGATAACGGCGGCGATGGCGGCGATGACCATGACGGCGGCGGAAATCGTGCCGTTCTCGGCGATGCGCTCCCAGATGTCATGACGTTCAAAGCGCTTGCGCTCACGAACGTTGAACAGCTGCTCAGTTGCTGCCATGGGCGGCTCCTTTCACGGGAAAGCTCCCGTCTTAAAAAAGCACGGCCCGCCCAAGTGGCGGCACCGCGCTCCAACGTATTACGCTTGCATCTAGCCTACCCTGCACGACAAGCACGCAGGCGTGGCCGAAAAGCGGAACCACAGGTTGAACATTATTTGCCCAACGGTACGGGCGCCCCTGTCCAATAGGGGACGCGGTCCCGCGAACAAAAAACGACCGGAGCGCGGGGCGTCCGCGGTCCGGTCGTAGCAGGCTACAAAACCTAGCAGGCGGCCATGATGGGGGCAGCGACCTGCTTCTTACGGGAGAGGACGCCCGGCATCCAGACGCCGTCGTGCTCGTCGGCAATGCCCAGGCCCTTCTGAGCGGCCTCGGTCTCGCCCTCGAGCAGGACCTGCGAGCCCTCCTCCATGATGTCGGTGATGCACAGGACGATGCCGTCGGCACCCTTCTCGGCGGCGTAGGCGCGCATGGCCTCGCGGATCTCGTCGATCATGCCGAGCGCACGGCTCTTGTCGACGGTCTCGTACTGGCCGATGAGCAGCTTCTTGCCGGCGGGCTCGAACATCTTGATGTCGTTGCCGACCATCTCGGCTGCGGTGAAGGAGCCGGACGGACGGGTGAGGAAGACCTCCATGCCAAACTTGACCGGGTCGACACCCACCTGCTCGCCGAGCTTGGCGGCGACGGCGCGGTCGACATCGGTGGTGGTGGGGCTCTTGAGCATGAGCGTGTCGGTCATCATGGCCGAGAGCAGCAGCTTGGCCTGAACGTCGGAAAGCTCAACGCCGAGCACGCCGGCGAGCTTAGTGACGATGGTGCAGCTGGAACCCCAGGGCAGGCAGATGTAGTGCAGCGGGCCGGCGGTCTCAAAGTCGCCGATGCGGTGATGGTCAACGACGCCAAAGACCGTGGCGTCCTTAAGGCCGGCGACGGACTGGGCGGACTCGTTATGGTCGGTGAGAACGACAAGCTGGCCGGCCTCGACGGACTCAATCATGCGGGGCTCGGCAATGCCGGCGTCTGCGAGCAGCTTGGCGGACTCTGCCGGAAGCTGACCAAGAGCGCAGACCTCATAGGTGTTGCCGGCATACTCAACCTGGTTGAGCAGCTGAGACAGAACGACGGCGCTCATGATGGCGTCGTTATCGGGGTTCTGGTGACCAAAGACAAGAACGTTTGCCATGGGTATCCTCCACTTGGTATGTGTACTTAGACGTAGCTATGGTAGCACGCTGGCAGCTGGCCTTTGGGGACAGAAGGGCCACGGCATATTTTGTGGCAGGTATGGGGGCCAAGGCTGTCCCTTTTGCACCATGTTGGTGCAAAGTAACCTGGCCCCCTTGCACCAGCTATTTACCGGCAGCGCGCAGGGCTACGTAGGCAGAACCGATGATGCCGGCGTCGTTTCCGAGCGAGGCAACCTTAATGGGCGTCTCGCGCGAGGCGGAAAGCGCGTAGCGCTGGAAGTACTCGCGAACCTTATCGAGGTAGACATCGGCCGAGGCGGAGGCGCCGCCGCCGATCAGGAACATCTCGGGATCGACCACGTTGGCAATAAGCGCCAGGGCGCGGCCGAGATAGTCGGCCATGGTATCGGCCGCGGCCAGCGCGAGCTTATCACCCTCGCGGCAGGCTTGGAACACGTCCTTGGAATCGGAGGGGCCGGTGAGCTCGATGGGCTCGACGCCCGCCTTCTTGCACTCGGCAAGGTAGTTGTTCACCACGCCGGTGGCGCTGGAATACTGCTCCAGGTGGCCATGGCCGCCGCAGCCGCAAGTGCGCTCCTCAGCCGGATTCAGGCACATATGGCCAATCTCGCCGCCGGCGCCCACAACACCCGACACCACATCGCCGTTGACGATAACGCCGCCGCCCACGCCGGTACCGATGGTGACCATCACCACATTCTGCACGTCCTTGGCAGAACCGAGCCAAGCCTCGCCCATGGCAGCGGCGTTGGCATCGTTCTCGTACTTAACGACCGCATCGGGGCAGTGCTCCTGAATGGCGATCTTCAACTCGGGCAGGTTAATGGCAATGTTGGCCTTGACCTTGGCATCGCCCGCTGCCGGAATGGGGCACGGAACAGCAAGGCCAATGCCCGCCACAAAGGCGCGCGGAATCTGTGCCTTGGCGACCACCTGGTCGATAGCCTCGGTCACCGCGGCAAAGCCCGCAGCGTCAACGATGGGAGGCGTGGGCACGCTGACCTTCGCAAGCAGGTTGCCATCCCCATCGAACAGGCCCTCCTTAACCGAAGTGCCGCCGACGTCGATGCCGATGTAGTACTGCTTAGGTTCCATAGGGGCCCGCCTTTCTCATTTAAACATTGTCTGTATGGTACCGCTCCCAAGGCAAAAACCTACCAAAAAGGGACAGGTTTGTTTTGGTAGGTTTTATCTGAGGAAATGCAGAATACAGGATTCGGTTCGCTGGGTGCTAAATCGGTTCGGCCCCGTCCTCGGACCGATTAGATTTCTCAACACGACATTATTCGAATGTATATTTATTTAGAGCGCTTTTATTTTTAGCGCAAAGCGACTTTTAGTAATATATCTATCGAACTTTTCAATGACTCAATAGGGATACTTAGGTGTTGAGTATACTTTCTTTTATACTCGATCAAGTTGGAAAGGAGGTTCCATGATTCCCAAATACGAGGCGATAGCTGCAGATATTCGTCGAAGTATTGAGGATGGCGCTCTTAAACCAGGCGACAAGCTTCCCACCGTCGTTGAGTTCTGCGAACTCTATAGCGTTTCCAAAATCACTGTCAAACGAGCTATCGAGCAAATCACCGAGGAAGGTCTTGTTACCAGCCGTCGTGGATCGGGTACCTACGTTAAGGACACGGCGGGGCTTCCCGGCCAAGCGTTTTTCCAGGGCAAAAACGACCGTGCCCAGGGCTTTTCGTATGAGCACCGCGGGGAGAAGGTGACCTCGGTAGTCTACGACTTCTCGATTGTTAATCCACCAGCGGACATCGCAGCCCAGCTGGGAATTGCCGAGGATGACTTTGCCTATCACATCGTGCGCGTGCGTCAGGCCGATGAGAAGCCCATCGTTATCGAGTACACCTACATGCCCCTCGAGCTGATTCCGGGCCTTAAAAAGAAGGACCTGTACGGATCGGTCTACCGCTTTGTCCGCGAGCAATGTGGGTTGAAGATCTCGAGCTTCCACCGTACCATTCGCGCCGTGGCAGCAACCGAGGAAGAAGCCGAGCGCCTGGACACCAAACCTGGCTCTCCCCTGCTCGAGCTCAACCAGATTGGCTTTTTGGACAGCGGCGCGGCCTTTGAGTATTCGGTCTCGCGCAACGTTGGCGACCGCTTTGAGTTGCACAACGTAACGTTGGCATAGGTTTTTGTAGTCATGCGGGCGCTCGTTTTGAGCTGTTTGTGCAACGCCCGCGCAACACAATGGGGTATGAATATGTCCGATTTGATTAAACTGACGCCGATCTTCCACGAGAAGATCTGGGGCGGCCGCCAGCTCGAAACCGTATTTGGCTACGACATTCCCGATGGACCCATCGGTGAGTGTTGGGCCATCTCGGCCCACCCCAACGGCGACTGCCAGATTGCGGAGGGCCCGTATGCCGGCCACACGCTGTCGTGGCTGTGGGCCGAGCACCGCGAGCTCTTTGGCAGGTGCGAGGGCAAGGAGTTCCCGCTGCTCGTTAAGATTCTGGACGCCAAGGACGACCTTTCGATCCAGATTCATCCCAACGACGAGTACGCCGCCAAGCACGAGAACGGCAGCCTGGGCAAAACCGAGTGCTGGTATGTGCTGGACTGCGAGCCCGGCGCCACGATCATCGTCGGCCAGCGCGCGCATGACCGCGCCGAGGCCGCACAGATGATCGAGGGGGGCCGTTGGGACGACATGCTCAACGTGCTGCCGATCCACAAGGGCGACTTTTTCCAGATTGATTCCGGTACCGTGCACGCCATCAAGACCGGCACGCTCATTTTGGAGACGCAGCAGTCAAGCGACGTGACGTATCGCCTGTACGACTACGACCGTCCCGGCACCGATGGCAAGCTGCGTCCGCTGCACATTGAGCAGAGCCTCGATTGCATCGATTTTGACGCTCAGGCTCCGACCGACGGCACGATAACCGCGCCCGAGGTGGACGGCGTGACCGAGCTCGAGTCTAACTCCTGTTACACCGTCGATCGCGTACGCGTCGACGGCAGCAAGACCTTGGAGCAGCGCTGGCCCTTCATGTGCCTGTCGGTCATCAACGGCAAAGGCACCGTCTGCGGCGACCCCGTCCACAAGGGAAGCCACCTGCTGGCACCCAGCACCGTCAGCTCCATCGACCTCGAAGGCCAGATGGAACTGATCGTCTCGCACCTGTAAGTTACCGGTCCCCGAGCGCTCGCCGGGATGGGGCGCGGGCTTTGGTCGCCTGCTCGGACAGTCCTGCTCGCACGGAGAGCACATTAAGTGCTCTCCGGCTCGTGCGGAACTCGCGATCGACCAAACCCCGCGCCCCATCCCGGCGAGCCTCTGGCTAGTAACGACAATCAAAAAGCAACAAGGGGCTCTTCCGTTCATCAACGGAGGAGCCCCCGCTATACATAACGACTCAAGGTGCCTATAGGTAGACCTTTTCGAGAAACGATAACGTGTCCTGAAGCCGCGCCCTTTCCTTACGGTTGGTCTGCCGATTTACATACGAAGCAAAGTCCGTAAGAAAATCCTCCGCATCAACCCTCATTTGCCCCGTTAGCTCCAAACGCGCCGAAGGCGACAATAAGTCAGCAAGTCGAGCAACATCCGAACGGTGCTTCCGCCGATCAATGTTGTTGCAACGACGTCCCTCTTCATAACTTCTGTTGATATCAATGTGCGCACGCATCTTGAGGGGAATGATATGGAGTGCATCGAGCAACGTAATGCCTTCTACGTTCGTTGCGTTGTCGCGAATATATTCGTAGTAGCCATCGTCGAGGATAATTGCCGAGAGACTTGATACGGCCCCGTCAAAGGAAAGAGGTGCCACTTCGCTCGTTTCATCTTCGAGCACAAAATCAGGATGTCGGGCAAATAGCTCAATTTGACCGGGATAGTCTAGGGCCCGCTTCGATCCTTTGGGCAAGCAGAACCGATAGTAAGTGCACTTTCCATCGCCGACCTTTCCAATCTCGTATCCAGCTGCTTTGATAAATGCCCACAATGCAGTGGCAAATTCAACGCCTTCCCCATCAGCAATTACGACGACATCCAAGTCTTCGGTAGCCCTGAATGAATCACCTTCGCTGTCAAATAGAACGCTGCAGGCCCCTCCACCAATAAGGACGTAACCACCTTTGCAGCTGCTCATGGCGTCGGCAAATCGCTCTATCCCCCTCACTTTTGGCATATCGTCCTCCTGAGCTGTTCGACCGCATCGAGCAGACGGTCATCTTTGTAATCCTCTTTTGCGCAGGCAACGTATAAGGAGAACGGGTCGACACATTGCAAACCTGTCGTGTCAAAACTAACATCGGACGGCTCGTCCACGGGATACGACCAGACCTCAATCTCGATAGCAGCCGGTTCGTACCACTGGGCCTCCAGCCATCTGTCACCCATGTGCTCTTTTAGGTCCTCTAGCTGATTCTTTTCGAGAGCAATGGTTGGAGCAGATTCTTTATGAGCAAGGTCAGACATATAGCTAAGGGCAGACATACCGGAAAGCAGCGCGTCAACGGCACGTAGCTCTGTTCTCTCGATAACCTTCTTGAGCCGGATTCGCTCTAAAACTGGTGTGCGAAGATAGTCCTCAAACCCATCCAGCAGCGTCTCGGTCGACAACCCGGCATCGCACAATATACGCTTTTTGCCGTCCCGCATAATCAACCCAGGAGCTATAGCGGCGATTTCCGAAAGATAGCCGCTGACGCTTGCCGCGCTTTTGCCACACAGACGCGCTAGGTCGCCGGCGGAGCAGTCAACCCATCGTCCCGCGATGAGATTTAGGACGATTCGTTGAGATTGGGGCGAAAGCGGAGCAGCGGGAGAAGCACCCAGCACCTCACCGGAAATAACGGCTCCGATAAACGGCAGAAACGCATTTCGCTCATCTCGGATATATGCGATCCCCTCCGAAGAAAGCGCGCGCATAAAGCCTAAATCCATAGCGTTCCAGCAAATTGCCACCGGGCGAGCATCTATCTTGCGCACTGCATTGGCGAGATTTCGCGCCGAAATGACACTGGGCGGTTCTTTTGGTTCCGCAACAATAAAACGGCCTTGCTCAGACATGCCGAGCCGTGCTAAGCGAAGCGAATAGCGCTCGAGATACATGCGAGGAATCTGTATCTCAACTGGCTCCGGGTCGATGGCGAGCTCTAAAGAGAAGAGTCTTTTAGGGAGACAATTTAGCAGCATGTCCACTCACCATTTTCATTTCAGTTACATTTTAGTATCTATCTAAAATTATACTGAATCGTATAAAACGCTCAATCCCCAAAGTCATAAGAAACAATCCGAAACGTAATAAGGGGCTCTCCCGACCATGTACGGAAGAGCCCCTACTCGTATCTATCTATCAGCCCACCCGGCTCTCCAGATCAAAAAGCGAACAAGCAGAGCGAGGTTCGAAAGCTGCAGGCTAAAACGTCACAAGGAAGAGGGCGCGTCGAGGGCTTTGGTCGATCGCGAGTTCCGCACGAGCCGGAGAGCACTTAATGTGCTCTCCGTGCGAGCAGGACTGTCCGAGCAGGCGACCAAAGCCCCCGGCGCGCCCGGCCAACCTCGCAGTTAGGCATTCAGCTTAACAATCGGAGCGAAGCCTTTCATTAGCTTTTTGGTCTGGCCGGTCTTTTCGAATTGGACCTCGATCATGTCTCCAGCGACCGAGATCACGGTACCCGTGCCAAAGGTCTTATGACTCACGGTATCGCCCGCGGCAAAGTCCTGCGACGCGCTGGCGCGATCGACCTTGCGCTCCACTGTCGGGGACACCTTGGACGACGGCTTTTTGGCTCGCGGTGCGCCCGAGCCAAAGGTCGAGGCAACGCGACCGGCGTCGGGCGAGACCCCACGATGGCGCTCGGTCCCGTAGCTGCTGCCGCCAAAGAAATCGTCGAAGCTCGATCCGCCGCGCGAACCGGAACCGCCGGTCGAGCGCGTATGCGAACCAAACACCTTGCCGCCATACATATCCGAACCCATGCCCGAGCCAAAGGTGCCGCGACGGTCGCCGCGCTTCTCCCAGCCCGTGCCCTCAAAACCGGCAGAACCGATACCGCTAAACTCGATATCCTCAAACGGAATCTCGTTGAGAAAGCGCGAACGCGGGTTGGCGGAGGTCGAACCGTAGGTGCGACGCGTGGCCGCATAGGTCAAGAACAGGCGCTTGCGGGCACGCGTGATGGCGACGTAGGCCAGGCGACGCTCCTCCTCGAGCTTGCCCGGATCATCGCTGCCGCCAAAGTCGTGCACGTGCGGAAAGATACCCTCCTCCATGCCGGCCACGAACACCGCCGGAAACTCCAGGCCCTTGGCGGAGTGGATGGTCATCATGGTAATGGCATGCGTCTCGCCGGCCAGGGAATCCAAGTCGGAGCGCAAGGCCAGCCACTCCATGAGTGCCGGCAGCGCCTTACAGGTGAGCGGACCGTAGGTACGCTCGATCTCGCCGGCATGCACGGCACCCGCCGACAGCTCCGTCGGCGCGGCATACGCGTTGCCTGCGATGGCGGCTGCCAGGGCATCCTGCGGAGACAGCGCCGGAGCGGCCAAGCCATCGAGCGGATTGGAGCCCGCGGCGTCACGGGCGCCGACGAGCGCCTCAAACGAGGATGCCGGGACAGATGGCCCCGGTTCGGGCGCAGACACGCTCACCACGACGGGCTCGGGCTCGGCGCCGGCAGGCACGTCGGCAACACCGGCTGCGCGCAGCTCTTCTAGGCTCTCGAGCGTACCCTCGATATCCTCGTGCGTCTCCTCAAATTCCGCCGCAACGCCCAGAAATTCCTGGATGTTCTCGGCGCGGCTCTCAGATTCCATGGTGCCCTCGACGCGAAACGCCTGCAGAAGGCCCGTCTTATCGACGATCATCTCGACAACGTCCTTGAGCTCGCCGTCCATGCGGCGGCCCTCGCGCACCAGTGAGACAAAGCTCGACAGGCCGTTGCGCACCCTGGCGCTAAACATGCCGGTTTCGGCGCACGCGATCTCGCAAGCCTGGAAGAACGAGCAACGGTTGTCGCGTGCCAGCTGCTCGATCTTTTGGATTGAGGTGGAGCCAATGCCGCGGCGCGGTGTGTTGATGACGCGCTTGACGCTCATCTCGTCGGCCGGGTTCACGATCATCTTGAGGTAGGCCATGACGTCGCGAATCTCGGCACGGTCGAAGAATCGAGTGCCGCCCACGATCTTGTAGGGCACGCCCGCGCGCAGAAACATATCTTCGAGAATACGCGACTGGGCGTTGGTGCGATAAAACACGGCGATGTCGTCGTAGCTCGTGCCTTTGGCATGCAGTTTCTCGATCTCACCGGCAATCCAGCGGCCCTCGTCGCGCTCGTCGCTCGCCTGGAAGGCCTGAATCTTCTCGCCATCGCCCTCGGCCGTAAACAGGCGCTTGTCCTTGCGCTGCGAGTTGTGGCGCACCACGGCGTTGGCGGCGTTTAGGATATGGCCCGTAGAGCGGTAGTTCTGCTCGAGCTTAACGGTCTTGCAGTTTTTAAAGTCCTGCTCAAAGTCCAAGATGTTGGTGATGTCGGCGCCACGCCAGCTGTAAATGGACTGGTCATCGTCGCCCACAACCATGAGGTTTTGGTACTTGGCGGCCAGAAGGTTGGCGATTTCGTACTGGACGTGGTTGGTGTCCTGATACTCGTCGACGCTAATGTAGCGGAAGCGCTCCTGGTACTTGTCGAGCACCTCGGGGCGGGTGCGCAGCAGTTCGAGTGTGCGCACGAGCAAATCGTCGAAGTCCATCGCGTTGGCGGCGCGCAGGCGGCGCTCCAGCTCCAGGTAGACCTGCGCGGCCTTTTTGTCGTTGGGGCTATCGGCGGATTTGAGCATGTCCTCGGGGCCGATCATGGCGTTTTTGGCCGAACTGATCTTGCTGCGAATCATGTTGATGGGGAACTGCTTTTGCTCGATGCCGAGCGCCTGCATAATGTCACGCACCATGCGCTTTGAGTCATCGTCATCGTAGATGGTGAACTGACCGGTGTAACCCAGCAGGTCGGCGTCCTCGCGCAGCATGCGCACGCACATGGCGTGGAAGGTGCACACCCACATGCCGCGGGTACCACTGGGAATGAGCGCCGTCAGACGCTCGCGCATCTCGGCCGCGGCTTTGTTGGTAAACGTGATGGCAAGAACCTGCCAAGGCTTAACACCCAGGTCGCCGAGCATATGCGCGATGCGGAAGGTCAGGACGCGGGTCTTGCCCGAGCCTGCGCCGGCGAGGACCAGCAACGGGCCCTCGGTGGTCAGGACGGCCTCGCGCTGGGCAGGATTAAGGCTGTCAATGTCGACGAGCGGCTTGACGGGCTTGGGTGCCGGCGCGGGAGCGTCGTAGATGTCGAGCGGAACGAGCTCGGGCTCCGGCGCAGCGGGGGCGATGTATGCATCGAGCGGCACGGGTTCCGGCGCGGGCGGCACGGGTACCGCGGCGTTCTTTTCCCAGGGCAAGGGCTGGGTCATGGGCGACTCCTCATCTGACGGACGGCGCGCCTGCGGGCGGCGCCATAGTTTGAGCCGTACCAGTATACCGAGCCGCGCGGACACCGACGCAAATCACACCACGACTCCGTGCGCCGCGCTCTGGCCGCCGCGCAGCGTCAACCAAGTTACAGGCCGAGCATAGGCTCCAGAACAAAGAAGTACGCGAGCACCACGATGCCCAGAATAATGCGGTAGACGCCAAAGCACTTAAAGTCGTGACGGCGAACGAAGCCCATGAGCCACTTGATGGCAATAAGCGAAACCACAAAGGCCACGACGCAGCCCACGCCCAGAATGGCAATCTCGTTGGTGCCAAACGTACCGCCCTTAACGAAGTACTTGACCAGCTTGAGCGCGCTCGCGCCAAACATAACGGGAATGGCCAGGAAAAACGTGAACTTGGACGCCACCGAGCGCGTGCAGCCCAGCAGCAGGCCGCCGATAATGGTGGAGCCGGAACGTGATGTGCCCGGAATCAGCGAAAGCACCTGGAAGCAACCGATACCCAATGCGGTCTTCCAGCTCAGGTCCTCGAGCGTGGCGATGGATCCAAAATCCAAATCCTCGTCATCGTCATTGTCTTCGGCAATATCCGCCGCAGGCGCCGCGAAGTGTGCACCGGCGGGACGCCCGCCCACCACCACAGCACGCGAACCAAACGAATCGGCAAGAGCGGCGTTCTCGCGCTTACTCGCACGCCAGTTCTCAATCACGATAAACAACACGCCGTACACGATGAGCGCCAGCGCCACGACGGGAGCGTTATAGAAATGCTCCTCCATCCAGTCGTTGAGCGGCAGACCGATCGCCGCGGCGGGAATACAGCCAAGCACAATCTTGCCCCACAGCACCCAGGTGTCGCGACGACCCTCCTTGCCCTTGCTGGGCGAGAACGGATTTAAGTCGTAGAAGAACAGAACGCAAACGGCCAAAATGGCGCCAAGCTGAATCACGACCAGGAACATATTCCAGAATGTCTCGCTCACATTCATCTTGACGAACTCGTCCACCAAGATCATGTGGCCCGTCGACGAAACGGGCAGCCATTCGGTGATGCCCTCGACCAGGCCCATGAAGGCAGATTTTAGAAGCTCGATGATATCCAAAGGGACCCCCTCGTTTGTCACCCGCCGATAGTTGTTCTGCGGACGGTTGCGGGCGATGTCCCATTATCAACCGTTCGGCCGCGGCCGCGCCCACCCTTACCAAAAATCTCGCCCGTTCACAGAATTGCGAGCGGTCAAACCGAAATCCTTGGGTATAACTGCAACAAGCTAAAGTGTCCGGCGGCCAACACGTCGTCCGATGCACGAGCCCGCGCCCGTGCGATAGACCAAGGAGGAAACCATGAACGAGGGCTATACCAAGGTATTTGTTTCACTCGACGGTACTGAGCAGCAGGATTTTGTGCTCACACGCGCTATCAAGGTCGCCGCAAACAATGGCGCCAAGCTGATCATCGGTCACGTCATCGATTCCACGGCGCTCGAGAGCGCCGGTTCCTATCCGGTCGATCTGGTCAACGGCCTGGAGGAGGCCTTTAAGAACTCCATCGCCAAGCAGCTCGAAGAGGCCAAGGCTAATCCCAACATTCCCGAGGTCGAAGTCATGATTCGCGCCGGCCGTATTCGCGAGACGCTCAAGGACGAGATGCTCGACGTGGTCAAGCCCGATCTGGTGCTCTGCGGCGCTCGTGGCCTTTCCTCGATCAAGTATGCGCTCCTGGGTTCGATTTCGACATTCCTGCTGCGCAACACCGACTGCGACATTCTGGTCGTGAAGTAGGTTCCTTCCCGCCGGCGCAAGGCCTGCGGGGTTATCACGCCGACGTCCTCGCCGCTTCGCGGCTGCGGGATGTCGGCTTAGATAACCCCTCCCGGCCTTGCGCCTTCGTCACCGTACTTCAGCGAGTTAGCTGAATAGAGAGATGGCGTGCCGCCCTGGTTGGGCGGCACATTTTTTTGGGTGATTTTTTAGAGCCTCATAGCCATGTTCACGTTCGGGAACATAGCCATCCGCACCACAAGACGGCCCGACTACTCGAAGTATTGAAACTTGTTGGTCGAGAAAGCGAATGTTACGACAAAGCCTTCGCCGGAGTCGGATGCCGCGGCAACGTCGATGCCCATCTTGGAACACAGGCGCGCCACCAGGTAGAGGCCGATGCCCGTTGCGCGCTTGGTGGTGCGGCCGTTATCGCCGGTAAAGCCCTTCTCGAACACGCGCGGCAGGTCAGCCGCGCTCACGCCGCAGCCGTTGTCCGCGACGGTAAGCTCGATGCGCTCGCTTGCCAGGCCCTCGTCCAGCAACGCACCCGAAAACACAATCTTCGCGCCGTCCTCACGCGCATATTTAATGCTGTTCTGAATGAGCTGGCCCAGAATAAACTCGAGCCATTTCTCGTCGGTGAACACCTCAAAGTCGAGGTTCTCGCACACCGGAGCCACGTGCGCCGCAATGAGCTCGCGCGCGTTGGCTTTAATCGCGCCCGTCACCAAGCTCTTGAGACCCCAGCGGCGAATTAGGTAGTCGCGCTCTACGACTTCCGAGCGCGCATAGTACAGCGCCTGATCGATATAGCGCTCCACGCGAGCCAGCTCGCGACCCAGGTCATCCACGCGCGACAGGTCGTCTTCGCTGCCGTCCAGGTTTTCCAAAATCAGATGAGCCGCCGCCAGGGGCAGCTTGGCCTCGTGGACCCAGCTCTCGATATAGTCGCGGTAGTCATCGGTCTGGCGCCGACCTTCCGCCACCTCGTCGCAAGCGGCTTTGCCCACCCGGCGCAAGACCTCATATTCGAGCTCGCCCTCGGCATAGGTCGGGCATTGCACCATCTCCTGCACCCATGCGGGGCTCCCCAGCTCCTCTGCCGCGCGCTCCAGCTGGCACAGAAAACGACGACGGCGCACGTACTCGATCACGATGCCCAGCATGCCAAAGATAAAGGACACACCGACCGCCACGACCACGATGGATGCCGGGGCGCCGGCGACCGTCAGTACAAAACAGCTCAGCAGCACGCCGCAGGTCCACACGGCAACGGGAAGCAGTGCATCTTTAAAGAACTTGGCAAACGACATAACCGGCCCCTAGACCGAATAGCCTTGGCCGCGATGCGTCGTCAAATACCCCTTGATGCCGATTTTTTCGAGCGTGGTGCGCAGGCGGTTGATATTGACGGTGAGCGTATTGTCGTCCACGAAGGCGTCGGAGTCCCACAGGTCCTGCATGATAGCCGAGCGCGAGACGATCTTGCCCGCGCGGCCCAAGAGCAGCGAGAGGATACGCAGCTCGTTTTTGGTGAGCTCGGTACTGTCGCCGGTTGCCGTATTGGTGACCATGGAGCGGGCGAGGTCGAGCTCCAGCCCCTTGTGGACGAGCGTGCTGCGATCGCCCGCCGCCGCGGTGCGGCGCAGCAACGCATTGATGTGCGCCACGAGCACACGGGCGCTGTAAGGCTTGGGAACAAAGTCGTCCGCGCCAAGCGTCATGGCCATGACCTCGTCGATCTCGGTCGTGCGCGACGTGAGGACGATGATAGGAACCTCGGATTCGCGGCGAACCTCGTGGCAGATATGTTGGCCGTCCTTGACGGGAAGCGTGAGGTCGAGCAACACCAGGTCGGGCGCGGCGGCAAGGATATCGCGCGAGACATGCTCAAACGATTCGCAGGCCTCGATTTCAAACCCGGCGCGGGCAAGGATGTCGACAAGCTCACGACGAATGCGCTCGTCGTCCTCAACGACATAGATCAGCGCCATGTGTCCTCCCATTTCGCGCAACTTGCACCTTCCACACCATTATGCCCACGGCGTCGCAGCGATACGACCCCGTGGGCACCTAATGTGACAAAAGCGTTCGGTAGCCTTGAGAGAAAATGGGGGCCCTCGGTCCTAAACCGATCGGCCCCATCACTTCGACCTTGAGCCTCTACTCGAGCGTACGCATGTACGCAGAGATGGCATCCAGGCCCTTCTGCAGGTCGTCGGTGTTATCGGAGTATGCATAGCCGATACGCATGCTCTTGGGCTCCTCGAAGCAATCGCCCGGGGTGACGAGCGCGCCGGACTTCTTAATCATGTCGGTGCAGAACGTCCTGGAGTCGTTGTCGTAGTCGTAATACACAAGCGCGGTGCTACCCGCCTCGGGCTTGACGAACGACAGGTGCGGCTCGCTCTCGACCCACTTTTCCAGAACAGCAAGGTTCTGAAGGACGATGCGACGGCTGCGCTCAAGGATCACGGAAGCGTTACTCAGAATCAACTCCGCCACCGACTCGCTGAATATGCCTTTCTGGACGAAGCGGTCGCCCTGTTCGCATCGTTTGCAGAGCCCCTCGACCCGCGTACGTTTTTGCAAATCGAACGTCTTTGTTCAAAATCGACCCTCGCCGAATGCCACAACATGCTGGCACCCTATGACGGAGGTCTGCTATTCGTAGCGACAAGCGACTCGGAGCAGACGCTCGATGTGGAGCGAATCGCGCAGGCGCTCACGGAGCTCATCGAGGTTAGCGGTATCGATGGCGGAGCGGAAGGACTCGGCATCAGCGATATTCTGTTTGGAGACGAGGCGGTGGCGCAGGCGATCTCGCAGGCGATTTACGCACAGCGCCTATCTTGTCAACGAGCCGAGGGCCCCGTCCGCTATACGCAGCTCGGCATCCTGAGAACCGTGATGCCTTTTGCGGAAACCCCTGAGATGCGATCGTTCTCGGAGGCGATTCTCTCGCCGATACGCGAGCACGACAGCGAGCATGGCAGCGAACTGGAATCCACACTCGCCGCATTCATCGAGAACGACCGACGTATCGAGCGAACCGCCAGGCAGACGAGCCAGCACCCGAACACGATTCGGTATCGCCTCGATAAGGTGACAGCTCTCACCGGGCTGAGCTACAAATGCGCCCCAGAGATGGAGCAGCTGTCGCTCGCCTACGCCATCGAACGCGCTCGCTCGCTTCAGTAAGCCCACCCCGCCTTGAGGTTAGGAGCGGCGGGCACGGAGCTTTTCGTAGCCTTCGGCAAAGAAGGCAACCGTAGCGGCGTCGGACTCGGCGGCGTCCGTCTCGGCGGCAGGGACCACGCCGTGCTCGTCACTCACCAGGAACAGCGCGCCCTTGAGCTGCGCGGGAATGTCCACGCGCGTGACCGGGATGCCCTTGGTCTGGGCCAGCTGCTCGATAAGCGTCGCCGTGCCACACAGGCACTCGTCCGCCGGTGCCACAAAGACCAGCTCGCCGTTGTTGACGGCGGCGAGCAGCTCGGGCGCCACGCCGGTTTCGTCGGCCTCGGAGCGGGCCTCGGCGGAGCGGGCACGCAGCGCCTTGGCCGAAGTATCGGCCAGCGGCTCGTACTCCCCCACCGTCATGGCGGCATTGCCGTTAACGTCGATCACCAGCATGAGCACGCCGTCGCGCGCGGTGTAATCGCCCTCGGCAAGCGACCACTCAACGTGCTGCTTGGCCCAGCTGAGCATGTTATGGGTGAGCGGCTCGCCCTGCACCAGGCGCTCGGACAGCGCACGAATGTGGCGGTTGAGCATGGGCACCTTTTTGTTGGACATGCGCCAACGGCAGACAAGCGCGGGCTTGTCGAGCGTAAACTTCTCGACCGCCTCCTGATTGGCGCAAAAGTCCTCGTACGCACGCTGGTCCTCGGCATTGCCAAACAGCTCGGCATCATCCACAACGGCCATATCCAACCTTTCTCAAAAACATACACCGCACCGTTATACCCAAAAAAGCCGCCTGCACCAACCGGCACGGGCGGCAATAGATAGCTTTAGTTCGGGGCGAGCCAATACCGCTGGTGGAGCATAAGCCAGCGAGCCGGACCCAAGTGCCTCAGGTCGCCGCGAAAGAGGAGCGACGCGTACTTCTGTACGCGAGCGACGGTTTGAGCGGCGAGATGAGGTGCTTGGGGCCGGCGCAGCGTCGAGCAGTTACGCGGTTTGGTAAAACCGCGTAACGATCATTAGTGGCGGAAGTGGCGGGCGCCCGTGAAGACCATTGCGATGCCATGCTCGTTGCAGGCCTGGATGCTCTCGTCGTCGCGCTTGGAGCCGCCGGGCTGGATGATGCAGGTCACGCCGTGCTCAGCAAGCACGTCGACGTTGTCGCGGAACGGGAAGAACGCGTCGCTTGCGCAGGCAAAGCCGCCCTTCTCCACGCCCTCGCGCTCGCAGAAGTCCTCGGCGCGCTCGCAGGCAAGCAGTGCGGAGTCAACGCGGTTGGGCTGGCCCGGGCCCATGCCAATGCCGGCCTTACCCTTGGAGACCAGGATGGCGTTGGACTTGACGCCCTTGCAGACCTTCCAGGCAAACTCAAGCTCGGCCATCTCGGCATCGGTGGGCTTGCGGTCGGTGGGGAACGTAAAGGTCGCGGGATCCTCGATCACGTGGTCGACCTCCTGCACCAGCATGCCGCCGTCGATGGAGCGCAGCTCCACCTTGGCGCCGTGGTCCACGCCGCCGGTAGCCAGCACGCGCAGGTTGGGGCGCTTGGCCATGCGCTCGAGCGCCTCGGCGGTGTAGCTCGGGGCGATGATGACCTCGACGAACTGCTTGTTCTGATCGGCAAAGTGCTCAACCAGCTCAAAGGGAACCTCGCGGTTGCAGGCGATGATGCCGCCGAAAGCGCTCTTGGGATCGCAGGCAAAGGCGCGGTCGTAGGCAGCCGTGATGTCCTCGGCAACGGCGGAGCCGCAGGGGTTCTGATGCTTGAGGATCACGCAGGCAGGCTCGTCGAACTCGCGAACCAGGTTCCAAGCGGCATCGGCGTCCAAATAGTTGTTGTAGCTGAGCGGCTTGCCCTGAATCTGCTCGGAGCCCACGAGCGGGAACTGCGAGCTCGCGGAGTTCTCGCAGCCATCGGCAAAGCGGTAGACCGTAGCCTTCTGCTGAGGATTCTCGCCATAGCGCAGGTCGTCGACCTTCTCCAGCGAGACCTCGAGTTTGGCAGAGGTGTCCGCCACGTCGCTTGCCTGGGCAGCAAGCCAACGGGAGATAGCCGTGTCGTAGGCGGCGGTGGTCTGGTAGACCTTCACCTGCAGGCGACGACGGGTGGAAAGCGTGGTGCAGCCACCGGTCTCGCGCATCTCGGCCAGGACGGCATCATAGTCGGCCGGGTCGGAGATGACGGTAACGCTCGCGGCGTTCTTGGCGGCAGAGCGAAGCATGGAGGGGCCACCGATATCGATGTGCTCGATGGCATCCGCGAAGGTGACCTCGGGGTTGGCGACGGTCTTCTCGAACTCGTACAGGTTGACGACGACCAGGTCGATCAGCTTAATGCCGTGCTGAGCTGCCTCCTGCATGTGCTGCTCGGAATCGCGGCGAGCCAGCAGTGCACCATGAACCTTGGGGTGCAGCGTCTTGACGCGGCCGTCCATCATCTCGGGATAGCCCGTGAACTCCTCGATGGGGGTTACGGGAACGCCCGCGTCCTCGATGGCACGAGCCGTGCCGCCCGTAGAGATGATCTCGACGCCAAAGTCGTCAACCAGCGTCCGTGCGAAATCGACGACGCCCGTCTTATCGGTAACCGAGATCAACGCGCGTGCGATCTTCACATCAGATCCCATGCAGTCCTCCTGTCTGGTACGCCGCCGTGCTCTGTGAGTCGGTGATACGTCGATCTGCAGCGCTCGCGCAGCGGCATTGAAAATACTGATTCAATGTAGCGCATCGAGCGCATCGATGCACCCCGTAACGGGCGCATGTGCAGAAAAAGCTTGCGAGCGGGGGTTGCAGGAGCGCCACTGGGCACGGTGAGTTGATGGAACACAGGGGCACCATAATTAGATGCCAATGGCGTGGTAGAACTGTGCTCGATATGCATCCGCAATAGAAAGAGGCACTATGGTCTCGCGGGTTCTCTACCGACCGTTTGATACCGAAGACTTCGACGCCATCGCGCTGATCTTGCAGCAGCTTTGGCATAACAATTCGGATAACGAAGAGTACAACCGCCTTGAGGCCGCGTGCGATCTTGCCTATTGCCTTTCTTCCTCGACGTTTTCGCAGGTCGCCGTAATCGACGGCCAGGCGCGCGGCATTGCACTCGCACGTGCGGGGCAAAGCAGCGGCGCCACCGTTAAGGAGCATTGGATGGATACCGAACGCGCATTGCTGTCGCAGATGCGTGAGCTGGAGCCCGATGCCTGTGCCGAGTATCTCTCGTTTGTGCGCGCCACCATTCGGACCAACAACCGTCTGCTCGAGAGCAGCCCGCTGCCGCATGACAACGAGGTCACGTTGCTTGCCGTGGATCGCGATGTCCACGGCCTGGGCGTTGGCTCGGTTCTGCTCGATGCCGCGGTCTCGCACCTGTCCTCGCGCGGAGCGTCGAGAGCGCACCTGTATACCGACTCCAACTGCTCGTGGAAGTTCTACGAGCTGCACGGCTTTAAGCGCACGGCCACGCACCACGCCAGCCGCGAAGAGCGCCGCCACGACATGCCGCGCGAAAGCTTCCTCTACGAACTCGACCTAACAGCCTAAAACCGGCAGTTAGGGACGTCCCCTTTGTGCCGGCACCCCGGGACACTCCTTGGCAGCAACCACACCTAGTCGTTGGGGACGTTCTTAAATGACTAGTCGCCGGGGACAGTCTTGAACAAAAGAGTCGCCGAAACCCTCGCTGGCATCACCCTATAGAGGAGTCTGCAAATAGCGGTGGGCAAAAGTAAAAGATCGGCGCATTTTGGTGCATAAAAAGGGGATGGGCTTTCCCCGACGGCTGCCGAGAAAAGCCCATCCCATAATTTAGGACCGCTAGAACGTTCCGCCGCCGCCTCCGCCGACGCCGCCGCCCCCGCCGCCCGAGAAGCCACCACCGCCGCCGCTCGAGCTATCGGAACTCGAAGCCAGCTCACGGATGCTCTCGTGATACACGCCATCGAACGAATCGAGCGGAGACTGGTTTCCGTAGTGATGGTAGTACCACCAGTAGCAGGGGTAATTGTCGTAGAAGCCGTCGGCCTCGCGCACCTCGGGCGGCACGGCCTCGGCAAGCTGACGCAGAACTTCCTTGGAAACGCCCAGCGCCGCACCCATCACCAGAAGTTTATTCCACAGCACCAGATCGCCGGGGACGGCTTCCTTTAGACGCGTGAAGTCCTCGAGCCAATGCTTGAGCGCCTTGCAGCGAGCCGCCACCTCGGCGCCCTCCGGCGTAAGGCGGCGGAACGTAAGGCCCACGCCAATACCCACCAGCACAATCGGCACCGAGATAACCGCGGCGACAATGTTCACCTGTGCGCCGTCGGTAAAGAAGATGGATCCCACGGGAACAAAGGCGATCAGAGTACCAAGAACCAGGCAAAACACCATTGCGACAATGCCGTCCGAGGCAACGTACTCGCTATCGGCCAGTTTGCCCTTAACGGTGCTCTGATAGTCCTTGAGCTTGTCGCCCACGGGCGTAGCGTGCTGCTTAACATAGTGTTGCAGCTCGTCAAACGTGCGCGAGCGATCGCCGTTCTCGTCGGGCTTAGCACCGGCAAAGAAGACCTTGAGCACCATGCGGTCAATGCCCTTGGCCGACTTCCAGCCCGCATCACTCACCGTCACACGATACGTCTGCTCCTCTTTTTCGCGACGGAGCAGGCCCTTCTTGCCCTTGGTCGCGATTGCCTCCTCTAACTTGATCACGCGATCGTCGGTGAGCTTCATGAGTGTGGCGATATATGCCTGATCGGGCACCTCGTTCCAGCTCATGAGGGCCGAAAGCACGGCGGGATGGTCGGCCGAGGGCACGTCGCGGAAGTATTCGTCCTGGAACAGCGGTTTGGGCTTGCGCTTGCGCAACTTGAGCACGACGATTGTGCCGGTAAAGGCAACCGCCGCGACAACGCTAACCACGGCAAGTGCATTGGCGATCATGCGGGCGTGAGCGCGGCGGGCGTTGGCCTCCTCGGCCCACGCCTTCTCCTCGCTCAGAATTGTCGACATGCGTTCCTTGCCCGAGGCGGCGAGCTGCGGCACCCAATCGCTGGGGAAGGCGATGCGCGCCTCGGCGAATTCGCCCTGATGCACGCAGGGTATGGTATAGGTGACCATGGGCTCGTCCGCGTCGAGCGACACGTCGCCCGTGAGCGGACCGTGGCCCCATGCACGGAAGTTATCGCCCTTGACGGCCGCCGTTCCGGCAGCGGCATTTGCGAAGTAAACTTCCATCTCGACGTCATCGGAGTCCGCAGACCAGCCGTCATCCACAAACTTCCAGTAGAGCTCGGCGGTATCGGACCAGTTCATAACCGCACCGGTCATGGTGTAGCTCACGTAATAGATCGCGCTGTCGCCGCTCTCGTGGGGGCTGAACACCTTGATCTTTACGCCGCCGTCGGACTGCTCAACCGTATAGACGCCGTTGTCGCCTTTGTTTGCATAGTCAACCCTGCTAAACGCGGCATCATCTTCCTCGACGCTCAGCACATCGACACCCGCCGTACCACCCTGTTGGTTGGTGCCCGTATTGATATCCCAATACACGCCGTTGATGTCGTCGTCGAAATCAAACTGGCGCCCCTCGACAACGGTCAGCGATCCATCGGCCTCAACCGTGGCACCGATATAGGTTTGGGTCATGGAATACCCGTCGGCACGTGCAACGGCGGGCAACAGCAGCAGCACGCACGCGACGAGTGCGCAAATGGAAGCAAATCGCGCAAGCAGGCAGCGCTGCCGACAAGCATTGGCAACGGGGGCGTTCATAGGCACATCCTTTGTCTGTAAAACCAACAGCGCCATTGTCCCACGTTTGCGGGTACACATGACGAACATCTAGGCGACCGGAGCGCCAAACGGGATGAAAGACATGCCTGCCGCCAGCAGCTAGTCATTGGGGACGTTCTTAAATGACTAGTCATGAGGGACGCCCTTGGCATGGCCCGCGCCAGCAATAGATACCACTTCACAGCTCCGTCACAGGTGTAGCAGCTTTGTGTGGGCGCGGCACGCGCTGATTGAGCCGCCAGCCGAGGGGCATAAAGCAGTTGAGCGAAACCGGTTTGCCCCTTTGCCGTTCGCTCGAGGATCATGTCCCCCTTTTCCGCGGAAACCCCGGCAGTTGCGAAGAGCTGCCGGGGTTTCTGTTGTCTAAGGTACTGAGTTGATCGACAGGAATCAAAGCACCGAGCCTGCGGCCCACCATACGCAATGCGGGGCCTCGACAACTTGCGGACCACAGTGACGCCTCCCCATCGCGCCCCGCGCTATACTCGTCCGCATGGATATCAACGCACGCAACATAGCAACGCCCGCCGCGAACGCACCAACAACGCCGCCCGCCTCCGTTCCCGTACCTGTCGTAGGCCGCTTTGCCCCGTCGCCCTCGGGCCGCATGCACCTGGGCAACGTGTTCAGCTGCCTGTGCTCGTGGCTTTCGGCCCGCAGCCAGGGCGGCAGCATCGTGTTGCGCATCGAGGACCTGGACGATCGCTGCAAGCGCCCGGAACTTGCCGCCCAATTGATTGATGACCTAGCTTGGCTGGGGCTTGAGTGGGACGAAGGCCCCTACTACCAGCACGATCGCCTGGACTTGTACGAGGACGCCCTGCACCAGCTGCAAGACGCCGGCCTCACCTATCCCTGCTTTTGCACGCGCGCCGAGCTCCACACCGCGAGCGCGCCGCATGCCAGCGACGGCACGCCCATCTACCGCGGCGCCTGCCGAGGCCTTTCTGCCGAGGAGGTTGCCCGCCGCAGTGCCCTGCGCGCTCCCGCCACGCGCCTGCGCGTGCCCGCCGTCGACGACCTCGCCGGCGACGTGATCGAATTCGTTGACCGCACGTACGGAGCCCAATGCGAGGCACTCGCCACCGAGTGCGGCGACTTTTTGGTGCGCCGCAGCGACGGCGTTTTTGCCTACCAGCTAGCCGTGGTGGTCGACGACGCTGCCATGGGCGTCACCGAGGTCGTGCGCGGATGTGACCTGCTTGGTTCCACGCCCCGCCAAATCTACCTGCAGCATCTGCTAGGACTTCCCACGCCGCACTACGCGCACATTCCGCTGCTCATGTCGCCGGACGGCCGCCGCCTTTCCAAGCGCGACCGCGATCTGGACCTGGGCGAGCTACGCGCACACTTTGGCACGCCCGAGGCACTGCTGGGATGGCTCGCCGGGCAAACGGGCATCGCGCCGGACACCACGTCGCGCTCTGCCGAGCAGTTGGTCGAGCACTTTAGCTGGAATGTCATCCGCGCGCACCGCGAGAACATCACCGTAACGGCCGAGTAGCCAAATACCTCGCCCCTACGCAACGTCCCAGGGCTGGAGTTCGTCGCCCAAGCGAACGATGCAGTCGTAGAGCACGGTATGGCGCTCGGCAGGGTTGGCATCCCGATGAAAATGCCCGTAGTACCAGCGCTTGTAGGCCAAGCGGTCTTCCAGCTCATCGAAAAATGCTGTAAGTCGGTCGACGTCGGGGCAATTCCAGCCGGGCGCAGGATAGAGCGTGGGCGAAAGCATGCGCGTAGAGCAGGTATGGGTGACCACGTAGTCAACCTTCCAGCCCACGCTGTCGAGCTTTGTCCGCGCCTCCTCAAAGTTGCGCTCGTCCGGCAGCTCCTGTGGCCACCAGCTGGAATAGGGAATGCGGTATTCCTTATCCACGCTCGTAGCGCCGCCCATGGTAAAGATCGTTGAGCCGTCGAGCTCAAAAACCTCGCCGCGCGTCAGGCGCCGTATGGGAGAGGTATCCGACAGGCGTTGCGTTAGCCCACCGTGCCACAGCTCCATGGGACGCTCCGCCCAGTGATCGAAACGCTCGTGATTGCCGTCGACAAACAGCACGGTATAGGGGCGCGACTCCAGCCAGGCGATGTCGGCGCATTCCTCGGCAGAGAAATCCCACGGAAAGCCAAAGTCGCCGGCGACAAGCAGATAGTCTTCGCTCGTCAGGCTATCCCCAAGATCCCAGTCGCGCAGCTTTTGCATGTCGAGGCCGCCGTGAATATCGCCCGTCACATAGACCGTCATCGGATTACCACTTCCCCGTAAGTAGCTAGTCCACATTCTGCACGATCAGTAAGCCAACCGTTCCAGCCCTTCCATCCCTTAGGGCTTACCCCTCGTTCTTCCATCCAAACGGATCAAGCACCCAAAAAATCAGATCGAGCACGCCGCCGGTCATCATAGCGCCGGCAAGGGCCATGCAAACGTGCAGAGAACCGGCACTTCGGAGCACGTCGAATGGTCCCAGAACAGCCAACAGCGCGACCGCTGCGCCGACCACGCACAGCGCGAGGCACGGCCCCGCGTCCTTGACGCACTTCTTTGCGAGATGCTTGGTGTTATCACTCATCAATATCGGACTCCTTAGAGGGCCGTTGTTTGGGTACATGCCGCCGCGGCAGAGCAGGGCGGCAGGGTAAGTGTCACATGCCGTGCGGACATCAATGGAGAAACCGCCTGCTCGACCAACCCTTAACGCCGTTTTGCACCGGCACCCCATCCTCCGCTATCGAGGTCTAATACTTTTCCGCGAAGTGAACGTCTGTTTTTGGACCCCTGAAGCATCCACATCTTTCGTCGACAAAATCGCAGGATTCCAGCACCGAAACCGCAGGAAACGGCACCTCTAAAGTGTCGATGCTTCGGGGGTCCGTTTTAGCTCGTTCACTTCTCGGAAAAGTATTAGACCTCGTCGGCAGCAGTCCAAAAGGCGAGTCGTTTCTCCCCCGCGCAACCCAATAGACACATTCCGCTCCTCCCCCACACCACCCAAAAACTCATCCAACATTAATCTTGGCTCAAGAATCGCTTAATCTATAACCTGCACTATAGAGTTCGACCAAGGGCGGGGCGGCGCCGCGCAACGCAGGCCGCCGAACGCAACGCTCGCGCCCGGGCAGATCGCCCGGCGTCGCGCCCATCGAACGAAAGGACAGGTCATGGACGACCTCGAAAAAGTTGAAACCATCCGCACCAAGTGCAACGTGAGCTACACCGATGCCAAGGCCGCGCTCGACGCCGCCGACGGCAACGTCCTGGATGCTATCATTTGGCTCGAGTCGCAGGGCAAGACCCAGACCACGTCGGCGCACGCCGCCACCGAGTCCGCGCCGGTCAACGAGCCCTCGGCCGAGATGGTCGCCGCGCAGGCCGCCTACGAAAAGTCGAGCGAAAAAACCGACTTCTCCAAGAAGATGGACAGCGTGTGGGAGTACCTCAAAAAGCTCTTCCGCCTGAGCCTGGACACCAAGTTTATCGCCACGCGCCGCGACGCCATCATCCTCAACATCCCCATCCTGATCCCCATCGTCGCCCTGTTTGCCTGGGGCGCCACGATATGGCTCATGCTGATTGGCCTATTCTTTGGCATGCGCTACCGCATCGATAGCGACGGCGACGTGCCCGGCAGCATCAACAACCTTATGAATCACGCCGCCGACGCCGCGGACGACATCAGGCAAAACCTGAACGACGACAAGTAATCGCAGACGGGGGCACGCATGGCACGGATCCTGATCGTAGAGGACGAGGAGAAAATCGCCCGCTTTGTGACGCTCGAGCTGGAGCACGAGGGCTACCAGGTGGAGCACGCCGCCGACGGCCGCACCGCCGTGGACTTGGCACTGGAGCGCGACTACGATCTGATTCTGCTCGATGTGCTGTTGCCACAGCTCAACGGCATGGAGGTCCTGCGGCGTGTCCGCAAGCACAAGGATGTGCCGGTGATTATGGTTACCGCGCGCGATGCCGTGATGGACAAGGTGGCCGGCCTCGATGCCGGTGCCGACGATTACCTGACCAAGCCGTTTGCGATTGAGGAGCTGTTCGCACGGATTCGCGTGGCGCTGAAGCGCGCGGAGGCCGTGCGGGCGGCTTCGGGCGTTGGCGGCGCCGGCGCTGGGGCGGGCATGGCGGGCGGCGCGGGCGGCGACGCCGCTGCGGTGCCCCCGGTCAGCGAGTCGACCAAGGCTTCCGTCGCGCCCTCCCCCGCCGCGCTCACCGTGGGCTCGGTCGTGCTCGACCCCGACCGCCGCGAAGTCACGGTCGGCGGCTCGCCCATCGCGCTCACGGCCCGCGAGTTCGACGTTCTCGCCCTGCTTATGGCACATGCCGAAACCGTGCTCACACGCGAGCGCATCGCGCACGAGGCGCTGGGCTACGAATACGTGGGCGACACCAACAACGTCGACGTGCACATCGCGCACCTGCGTGCCAAGATCGAGGACGCCGGCGGCGCCCGCATCATCCAGACCGTGCGCGGGGTGGGCTATGTCTGCCGTGCGTAACGCCGAGGCCAAGCGTGTCACCTCCATCGCCCGCGCCATCAACTGGAGCTATATATGGCGCCGCCTGATGAGCTACGTCTGGCTCGATCTGCTGCTGATGGTGATTGCGGCGGCGATCCTCGTCTATGGATACAACCAGACGCTGCCCGACGGTGCGTTTACCGCAGGATGGATCCCCAGCGCCGCCGTTCACGGCATGTCGCTGAAGCCCGCGCGCGACTGGGACCTGACAACGCTCACCTATACCGTCGAACTTGCTACCACCAAGACTTTCCCTCTCGCGCAGGACCTCGTCGCGCTATGGCCTCTCTACCTTGTCGTTGTGGGTTGGCAGGTCATCAGCGTGCTCAACATGCTCGGCGGCGCGAGGCACGTGCGTCGCACCATGGCACCGCTCAACGACTTGGCCCTGCGCGTGGACGAACTCGGCCGCATGCAACTCTCCGGCGGCAAAATGGAAACGCTGGAACAGGCCATCGAGCGTGCAAGCGTCGACTCGCCGAGCGTCACCACCGGCGACGCCGACCTGGCAAGCATCGAGGTCGCGCTCAACCGGCTGCTGCGCCAGATGCAAGAGGCCAAGCTGCAGCAGATGCGCTTTGTCAACGATGCAAGCCACGAGCTGCGCACGCCCATCGCGGTGATTCAGGGCTACGTAAACATGCTCGACCGCTGGGGCAAAGACGACCCGGACGTGCTGGCGGAATCCATCGCGTCCCTCAAGGCCGAAAGCGAGCATATGCAGGAGCTCGTGGAGCAGCTGCTGTTTTTGGCACGCGGCGATGCCGGGCGCACGGTCCTGCGGCGTGCGCATACCAACCTGGCCGCACTGGTCGGCGAGGTGTGCGAGGAATCGCAGATGATCGACGCCGCGCACACGTATCGGCTGGCTTTTGACGCTGCATTTGCCAACGATCCGCGCTGCGACGCACCTGTCGACGTGGCGCTTGTGAAGCAGGCTCTGCGCGTGATCGTGCAGAACGCCGCCAAGTATTCGAACGCGGGAACGACCGTCACGTTTGCCATAACTCCCGATACAGGCACGGGCGCGATCGACATAAGTGTTGAGGACGAGGGTATCGGCATGAACCAGGAGTCCGCAGCTCACGCGTTTGAACGGTTCTACCGCGCCGACAACGCACGCGATGCCGGCGCGCAGGGCTCGGGCCTGGGGCTTGCCATTGCTAAGTGGATTGTCGATAGCCATGGCGGCGCCATTGGCGTGACCTCGGTCGAGGGCGTCGGCAGCCGCTTTACGATTCGCCTGCCACGGTAGGAAGCCCCCTCGTGAATCGAGGTCTAATACTTTTCCAGAGAAGTGAACGAGCGTATTTGGACCCCTGAAGCATCCACATTTTTCGACGGGATAATCGCAGGATTCCAGCATCAAAACCGCAGGAAACGGTACCCTCAAAGTGTCGATGCTTCGGGGGTCCAATTCTGCTCGTTCACTTCTCGGGAAAAGTATTAGACCCCGATTTCATGTCCCCTCAAAAGGTCGACCCCTCGGCATAAAAAAGGGATAGGGCCATGCGGCCCTATCCCTTTTTTTCGTTATAGCAGCTTGCGCTCTACTCGCGACACAGGTGCACGGCGAAGCCGGCGAACTCGCGCTTAAAGTACACAAGCTTGGTGCCGCCGTCGGGCAGCAGCACGCGCGACTCCTCGTTGACCTCGAGCCCGTGCTCGGCAAACCACTTCTCGGCAGCATCGATGTCGTTGACGGCAAAGCCTATGTGGCCCTTGGCGCCACGACCGTTCTGCTTCATGATCTCGACCAGCGAGTCGTTAAAGTACGAAATCGGGGTCTCGCTGACGGGCAGGCCCATCATCGTCGAGAACAGCTCCGCGATCTCCAGGGCGTCTGCCGGGTCGGTGGCGTTAATGCCCACATGGGCAACGCGCATGCCAAAGAGCTCGACCGGGTTGGCGTTCTGCTCGTTCATACAGGCAGCGTCTACTGAGCCATGACGTCGAGAACGGCCTTCTCGGCAGCGACGCGGTTCATGCCGGTCATAAAGGGCACGCCGCTCACGTACGGGCAGGTGAGGCCCTCGGGGGCAACGGTGGTAGCGATCAGCAGGTCGGCGCCCTCGTCGCAAGCGTCCTTGGCCTCGGAAATGGCGCACTGCACGATCTCATACTTGCCGGCGTAACCGTTGGCGTCGAGCATGGTGGCGACCTTCTGGGCAACGAGCGTGGAAGTAGCAGCGCCAGCACCGCAAGCCAAAACGATCTTCTTCATAGGTAATGTCTCCCTTCATGGTTTACTTTAGGTAAGTGTACCGCAGCGAGCGATGGCGCTCGGCCTCGATGCACTTTTGTGCCAGTTTGCTTGCACGCTGCGTATAATACATCTAGTACGTTTTGTCATACCGCTTGTTTTACGAGCGACCGAGGAGCTCAATATGCCCGATTCCCGCACACTCTGGACCGTCGTCGTTGTCATCTGTATCGCCGTGTCGCTGCTCTTTAGCATCAAAAAACGCACCACGTTTAAACGCCTGCAGCGGCTCATGGCCGCCAAACAGTGGGACGAGTTCGATCGTTTGCTCGACGGCAAACTCACCAGCATGCTGTACCCGCGCTACAACCGCGACTACCTGCGCCTGAACTCTTATCTGCTGCGCGAGGACCACGAGCGCGCCGACGAGATGTTTGACCTGCTGCTGGGGCTCAACCTGCCCAAGATGCAGCGCGTCGATCTGGTGATCAAGGCCTTTAACTACTACGTTGGCCAGGAGGACCGCAAAAAGTCCAAGGAGCTGCTGCGCGAGATCAAGGGCTTTGAGGGTGGCCAAGCCGAGGCAGTCGCGCACGAATGCCAGCTGATGTACGACACGATGATCCTCAAGCGCCACAACGACATTCCCGAGCTGGAGCGCATGCTCGAGGATGTCGGCAACGACCCGGTCAAGCGCTGCCGACTGGAGTACCTGCTGGCCCTGCAGTACCAAAACAAGGGCGACGAGGCAAAGTTCCAAGAGTTCCTCGAGAAGTCGGGCCAACACTCGATGGCCGTCAACGCGTAACGGACGGCTTGTGCTAGACTTCTAGTCTTACGGGGGCGTGGCGGAATTGGCATACGCAGGAGACTTAAAATCTCTCGCCGCAAGGATTGTGGGTTCGAGTCCCACCGCCCCTACCACGTATTGTTTACGAGCCCGTGTCCCTTTGAAATGCGGGCTCGTTTCTTTTGGACACCGTCAAGCCTCTAAGTTGCGGTGGAATAGTTCCTGTTTTGGCAGTTTATCAGCCCATTTAGGAACTATTTCACCGCAACTTATGAGGGGATGGTTAAAGGACGCTGAGGCTGGGGGTCCAGGCGATGGTGGGGGTCGCGCCGTCGAGAACCTCGTTGATGGTGACGGCCATTCCGGCGAGCAGGCTGTTCTCGCTTACAGTGAGCGCGTCGTAGCCGCCGGCTCGCATGAGCTCGCGAATCACCACAGCACCAGCCAGGATCACGCCCGCACGCTTGGGTTGCACGCCTGGCAACGCGGCGATGCCCGCGACATCCAGCGAGGACATGCGCTCGATAGCGGCCGAAACCTGGTCCAGCGAAAGCTCGCGCAGGTGCACAAAACTCGAATCATACGGCTCCAGCTCGTGAACGAGCGCAACGAGCGTGGTGACGGTGCCACCCACCGCGACCAGGCGCTCGGCTCGCTCAAAGTCGATAGGCAAGCTCTTAAAGTAGCCCGCAAACTGCTCGTTTGCCCACGCGCCAGCGGCGGCAAGCTCGCTGCCCGTTGGCGGCAGCGCCGAGAAAAACCGCTCCGTCACGCGGCGACAGCCGATGTCCAGCGAACGCGTTCCCTCCAGCGCAAAGACCCCACGCTCCGGCGCATAGACGCCCGTCGCGAGCTCCGTGGATCCGCCACCCGAATCGGCAACAATGATGCGCTCGCCAGCAAAGTCGTGCGCCACGCCAAAAAACGTCAGGCGCGCCTCGACCTCGCCCGGAATCACCTGCGGCTCGAGCCCCAGCTCGCGCAGGCCGTCCAGCAGCAGCGCGGCATTGGACGCATCGCGCGCGGCGCTCGTGCACGTGGTGCAGATGCACGCGGCCCCAAAGGCACGGGCCTCGTCCACAAACATTCGGCACGCAGCGAGCACGCGCCCAACGGCCGCCTCGCAAAAGCGCCCCGTTGCGTCCACGCCCTCGCCCAAGTCGGTAATCTCGGTATGCTTGGACGATTCCACGATCGCCCCGTCCTCGACCTGGGCCAGCACCAGTCGCGACGACACCGTTCCCAGGTCAATCGCCGCCACCTTATATCGTTTGCAATTCGTCATTGCGGCCCCCTCCGGGCGCTACTCGCCATTGGACACGACTGCCTGGCCCTCGACGCCGTTAAATCCAAACAGCATGTCGAGCGTCTGGATGTACCACGGCGCGTCCTTGCCGACCTCTTCGATTTCCTTGGCAACTTCGCTGGCCTTCTTGGCGTTCGACGACTTCTGGCTCGACGAGGTATCGGAATCGTCGTCCAGGCCCTGCACTTCAATCCTCTTCTCGCCGGGCATCACCAGACCCAGGTCCTCGGTCGCCGCGTCCTTAATGCCCTCCTCCGAGAGCAGCTTGTCGACGCTTTTTTGCAGGTCGTCATTATATTGCTCGCGAATCTCGACCTGCTTGGCCAAGATGTCGCTTGAGCGTTTTGCCACATACAGGTCGCGCACGGGGAAGTACAGGCTCACGAGCGCCAGGGCGACGACAATGCCAACAAACAGCCCTCGCTGGGGACCGTGGGTAAAATCATAGATTGCCTTGACCACCGCGTTATCGTTGGCGTAGTGCATAAAGTCCGAGCCCGAAAGACGGCTTGAGGGACGGCGCGGCTTGTCGGACGCCTGGGTCGAAGGCCGCGACGCATGCTTGGAACGCGATGGGCACACCGGACTGTCCGAGGAACTATTTGGCTGAGCATTGGGATGCGAAGTCGCCGGCGAGCTATACCTGGAGCGATCAGCGCCAGGATAACCAGACCCGCCAAGCTGCACCGAATGCGCACGGCGAGGTGACGGTTCGCGCGAACCGGCGGAATAGTGCCTGTTGTCGTAAATCTGATCCATGTGCGCCTTGTGCGGTTGAGGTTTGTTTGCGCTAAGTCCTTTAGTTATAGCACGCGGGCGGACCAGCCGGACGAGCCGTAGGACAAATCCATTACTCGAGCGCGCGTGGTCGCCAACGGGCAAGTCGACGGGGCGCCGCCCTTACGCCCCGCCGACCAACACCGTGTCCTACTCCTCTGCCTTTGCGGCATCCCACAGGTCGTTGAGCCCGTGGGTCGAAAGCTCGGCAAGATCAACATGGGCATCGGCCGCCATCTGCTCCATTGCGGCCCAACGGCGGCGGAACTTGGCCGTGCTGGCACGAAGGGCACTCTCGGCGTCGATGCCCTCCTTGCGCGCAACGTTGACCAGGGCAAAGAGCAGGTCGCCAAACTCCATCTCGCGCTCGGGTGTTCCGGGCTCCTCGGCCTCAAACTCGGCACGTTCCTCGGCGACCTCGTCCCACACATCTTGGACGGTCTCCCACTCAAAGCCCACGGCAGCCGCCTTGCGCGAAACCTTCTGAGCCTGCATCAGCGCCGGCAGATGCGTGGGCACGCCGTCGAGCAGGCCCTCGGGCGCAGCATCGCCCGCCGCCACGGCCTGGTCCTTGGCGGCCTTCTCGGCAAGTTTGACCTCGTCCCAAATCTTGAGCACCTCGTCGGAGCTGCCGGCATCCACATCGCCAAACACGTGCGGATGGCGGCGAATGAGCTTGGCGTCGATATCGCGCGCCACGTCGGCCAGCGTAAACTCGCCGGCGTCCGCCGCGATCTGCGCATGCAGCACGACTTGCATGAGCACATCGCCCAGCTCCTCGCGAAGATGGGCCGCGTCATCCGCCTCGATGCAGTCGAGCGCCTCGTAGGCCTCCTCGATCATGTTCTTGCCAATGCTCTGGTGCGTCTGCTCGCGGTCCCACGGGCAGCCGTCGGGCTGACGCAGGCGCCAGATAGTCTGTACCAGATGTTGTAACTCGGCCGATGCATCGACCAGCGTGGACAGGTCGCGCGAACCTTCGGCATTTTGCTGAGCCATGTGCTCGGCCATGGTTAGTCCTCCTCCATGATCACATGGCGGAACGCGCCGCCCTCGTAGATACCATAGCTGTGCGTGCCGTCCTTAGGGATGCTCACGCTGCCGGGATTGAAGAGCCACAGACCCGGGTGTGCGGTGCTTTCCTCGTTGACCTTGACGTGCGTGTGGCCGTAGACGAGCGCGGAGCCCTCGGGCAGCGCGGGCGCGTGGTCGACGCTGTTGTGCATGCCGGCGCCAAAGACGTGGCCGTGCGTCAGGAACAGCTCGCGGCCGACCTCGTCGAACAGTGCGGAGTAGTCGGCCATGACGGGAAAGTCGAGAACCATCTGGTCGACCTCGGCGTCGCAGTTGCCGCGCACCGCGATAATGCGGTCGGCCAGGGCGTTGAGCAGCGGAATCACGCGCTTGGGAGCGTAGTCGCGCGGCAGGTCGTTGCGCGGACCATGATAAAGCAGGTCGCCCAGCAGGACGATGCGGTCGGGCTGCTCGGCTTCGATGGCGGCGCAGAAGCGCTCGGTCCAATATGCCGAGCCGTGGATGTCAGAAGCGATGAGGTATTTCATGGAGGTCCTTTCGGGGTGGGGTTGACGTGGCCGGGCGCGGAATGTCGCCACCAGCCGCGTTATTCAAATCGCAGTGCCGCGCTCTGGGCCGCCTGCATCACGCGTTGGAGCGGCACATTGTGCTCACGGGCAAGGCGGGCGCAGTCTTCGTACTCGGGCGCCGCACGCTCACTGCCGTCGGGTAGGGTGGCCACCTTGATGGACACCTCGCCCCACGGCGTCGTTACGCGCTCAAAGTAGCGCGGCAGGCAAACGCGCTCCATAACCTGGCGGCGGATGCCATTGGTCGTGGTTTCCAAAAAGATGATCGTCTGCAGGCGCTCGATATCCTCGTGGGTGCAGATTACCTGCAACTGCCAGCCAGGGCGGCCTTTCTTGCAATAGAGGGGCAGCCAGTGCACCTCGCGCGCGCCGGCCTCGCGCAGGCGGTCGGCGGCGTAGGCGAGCACCTCGGGCGACGCGTCGTCGATGTCGCACTCCAGCTTGACGATGGTTTCGGGCGCATCGGTCTCGCGGGACAGCGGAGATGTAGTTCCACGTTGCATACGGTCCGGCTCCTTTCCGCACGGGCTCGTTTTATTCACCCAAACGCTAGCACATCGCGAGCGGCGCAAGTGTGGCGGCGCGCGATGAGCGCGATTTTCCTTGTCTGCAAGAACCGACACTCCACCGCCTCGGCCAAACATGTACATCAGCCTCCAAACATGTCATTTTTTGTCAGTTTTGGAGGCTGAGGTACATGATTCGAAGCAAGGCCGATGTCGCGAGCCCGCCCTTATGCGCTGCCCGTCCTTTCCAGTCGATTTCGGCCCACGGCGCGCACATCGCACTGGGGGCCGCGCCGTTACAATGGAGCAGATTCGCTTGACGTAAAGGAGCCGCCATGCCTGCTTGCCCGCTGGTCGATTGCCATACTCACACCTCGTTTTCGGACGGACACGCCTCGTTTGAAGACAACGTCCGCGCCGCTGCTGCGGCCGGTTGCCGCACCATGGTCTCGACCGATCACCTTACCCTGCCTGCCAGCATGGATGCCACCTGCGAGGTGCAGGTTGTCGAGGGCGACCTGCCGGCGCATCGTCTGGCTTTTGAGGATGCCCGCAAGCTTGCCGCGCAGATTGCGCCGGAGCTCGAGCTTGTCTATGGCTTTGAGTGCGATTGGTACGAAGGCTGCGAGCCTTTGGTTGAGCGCTGGTCCCGGGGCGCCGTCGTACGCCTGGGCAGCGTGCATTGGATTGGTAACCCGGGCAATATCATGGCAGGCGCTGCGGGCACGACGGGGACAGAGGGCGTCGCACGCCCCGATACGCCCGACTCACGCTGCGGCTGGATCGACGACGACACCAACCTGCACGTTTGGGAAAACTTAGGTGTGCGCGGCGTGTGGGAGCGCTACGTCGATGAATGGTGCCGCGCCTGCGAAAGCTCGCTCAACTTTGATGTGATGGCTCACCCCGACCTGGTCATGCGCTTTTCGAAGGAAGGCTTTGCGCCCGATTTTGACCCCGCACCGTTTTGGCAGCAGATGGCCGAGTGTGCGCACGATACGGGCCGCCGCGTTGAGGTCTCGACCGCCGCACCGCGCAAGGGGCTCGACGACTACTATCCCGCGACCGGCCTTTTGCGCTGCTTTGCCCATGCTGAGGCGCCCATTACCTTTGGCTCGGATGCGCACCGCGCCTGTGATATTTGCTGGAATATCCGCGAGGCCCAAGCCCATGCCTACGACTGCGGCTACCGAACCTTCGACATCCCCCACCCCACCGGCGAATGGGAGTCCATACCCCTCGCCTAGCCATCCCTTCATAAGTTGCGGTGAAATAGCTCCTGTTTATAGCCCTAAGACCGTCAAACAAAAACTATTCCACCGCAACTTCTATGGTCATCGGGGACGTTCTTTAACGACTAGTTGCGGCGGGCGTTGAGTTCGCCGGCCAGCTCGTCGAGGGTAATGCCGTAGCGCTCAAGCGTCACGAGCAGGTGGTAGACCAGGTCGCCAGCCTCGTAGCGAATGTGATCATGGTCGTTATCCTTGCAGGCCATGATCACCTCGCTCGCCTCCTCGGCAAGCTTCTTGAGCAGCTCATCCTCCACATCGGTCAGCAGTCGAGCGGTATAGCTTTCCTGCGGCGACGCATCGCGACGACCGTGAATCACCTCGGCCAGCCCCGTTAGCGTCTCGCCGATATTTCCATCCTGAACATTTGCGGTACGCACACCCATGGTTCAATCCTTTCTGGTCGGCCAAGCGCCTGGTCGAGCGCCCGCCCTACGCGAGTTTCTTAAAGAAGCAGGTACGGTTGCCGGTATGGCAGGCCGGACCCGGCGAGTCAACCTTGACCAGCAGCGTATCGCTATCGCAGTCGGCCCAGAGTTCGCGAACCTCCTGCATGTTGCCGCTCGTCGCGCCCTTGTTCCAGAGCTCCTGGCGACTGCGGCTCCAAAACCACGTGGTGCCGGTCTTGAGCGTCAGCCCCACCGACTCCTCGTTCATCCAGGCAACCATGAGCACCTCGCCGGTGTCATACTGCTGAACCACACAAGGAATCAGCCCGCGGGCGTCGTATTTAAGATCTGCTGGAGTAGTAATTTCTCTCATTTCAATTCCCCAATTTAAACATCGCCGGTCGGCGAGGGTTGTCCAGGTGCCCGAGATTCCGAGCGACAAGCCCGACGACGCGTACTTAAGTACGCGAGGAGGGTTGGAGCCGGAAGGTCGGGTGCCTGGGCAAGCCGCAGCGCTAGAAGTCCAACCTGACAGGGATGCCTTGAGAGGCCATATACTCCTTCACCTGGCGAATGCTGAAGGTTCCAAAGTGAAAGACGCTCGCCGCCAGCACGGCGTCGGCCTCGCCCTCGATCACGCCCTCGGCAAAATGCTCGAGCGTGCCCACGCCGCCGCTCGCGATGACGGGGATTGGCACCGCGCGGGCCACGGCGCGGGTGAGCGCCAAATCAAAGCCGGCCTTGGTGCCGTCGCGGTCCATGCTGGTGAGCAAGATCTCGCCGGCGCCGCGACGAGCCGCCTCCTCGGCCCACGCCACCGCGTCGATGCCCGTGGCGTTGCGACCTCCTGCGGTAAAGACCTCCCACTTGTCGGCACCGGATGCGCCGGGCAAGCCGACGCGCTTGGCATCGATCGCAACGACCACGGCCTGGCTGCCAAACGCCGCGGCAGCCTGGCTAATCAGAGACGGATCGCGCACGGCCGCCGAGTTGAGCGACACCTTGTCGGCACCGGCGGCAACCATGGTGCGCATGCCCGCCAGGTCGCGAAAGCCGCCGCCCACGGTATAGGGAATGGCGAGCTCCTCGGCCGCATGCGCTGCCATCTCGATGGTCGTCGCGCGGTTGTCGCTCGTGGCGGTAATGTCCAAAAATACGACCTCGTCAGCACCCTCGCGGTCGTAGACGCGGGCCAGTTCCACCGGATCGCCCGCATCGCGCAAGCTCACAAAGTTAACTCCCTTGACCACGCGGCCGTCCTTGACGTCCAGACAGGGAATTACGCGCTTGGTAAGCATGGGCTACTCCTCCCCTCGGGCGGCGGCCAGCGCCTGGGCCAGTGTAAAGTTGCCCTCGTAGAGCGCACGGCCGGTAATGGCGCCTTCAATCGCGCCCTCACCCACCGCGGCCAGTGCGCGGATGTCGTCGAGCGTCGAGATGCCGCCCGAAGCCACGACGGGAAAGCCCGCGACCTCGGCCACATGGCGATACGCCGCCACATCGATACCCGTCTGCATGCCATCGCGCGCGATGTCGGTATACACCAGATGCTTAAAGCCCAGCTCGGAAAGCTGCGCCACGGCATCGTCGAGCGCCACACCTGCGCCGTCGCGCCAGCCGTTCACCTTGACCTGACCGTCGCGCGCGGCGATGTCTGCCACCAGCAACTCGCCAAAGCCTTGGGCTGCCACTTCGGCAAAACCCGGCTCGGTCACCAGCACGGTGCCCAGCGCGATACGGCATGCGCCGTAGCCTGCCAACTCGTCGATGCGCGCAAGCGAGCGGACGCCGCCGCCCACGTCCACGGACAGACCGTCGACGCCGCAGATGGCCTTAATCGCCGCCGAGTTGGCAGCGCGTGCGCCCTCGTCCTCGCCAAAGGCAGCGGACAGGTCGACGACGTGCACCCAGCTCGCGCCCTGTTCGGCAAACGTGCGGGCAACGGCCACGGGATCGTCGGAATATACCTTGCAGCGACTGCGGTCACCGCGCTCCAGGCGCACGACCTTGCCGCCGATCAGATCGATTGCGGGAAACAGGATCATCGGCCAACCTCCTCGACGATACTCACAAAGTTCTTAAGGATGCGCTGACCCAGCGCGGAGGATTTCTCGGGATGGAACTGGCAGCCCCACACGTTGCCATGGCGAACGATGCACGGGAAGCTCCGCGTATAGTGTGTGCGCGCCAGCACATCGGCGGCATCGGCGTCGTCAGCCACCGCGTAGCTGTGGGTGAAGTACATGTTGGCACCCTCGGCAAAACCGGCAAGCAGCGGATCGGCCGCACCAGCGGGCGTCATGTGCACCTGGTCCCAGCCCACGTGCGGCACCTTCAGGCGGCTCGACTCCAAGCGCGTGCACGAACCGCGCATAATGCCCAGGCCATCGACCCAGGGACCGCCAGCCTGCTCGGGGGCGCTGCCGTCGGCGAGGGCGCCCTCGTCCGCAGGCACGCCCTCGTTGCCGCGCTCAAAAAATAGCTGAAGGCCCAGGCAGATGCCGAACAGCGGGGTTCCGGCGGCAACGGCGTCGAGCACCGCGTCCGCCTCGCCGCTCTGGCGCATAAAGGCGATCGCGTCATAGAACGCACCCACGCCCGGGATGACCAGGCCGTCGGCGCGGCGGATCTGCTCCGGATCGTCCGACGTGCAGGCGGCGGCACCGGCGCGCACAAGCCCGCGCACGACGCTCGACAAGTTGCCCTTGTGGTAGTCGACCACCACGATCTTCGGTTCGCCCACGCGACCCTCCTTTTTCCCATTCAAAACCTGCCAAAAAGGGACAGGTTTATTTTGGTCGGTTAAACGTTCATCCACCGTATGAGACAGCATTTCCGCAGATAAAACCTGCCAAAATAAACCTGTCCCTTTTTG
The DNA here is from genome assembly GCF_052065595.1 of Collinsella sp. HCP28S3_E12. Lineage (NCBI taxonomy): Bacteria > Bacillati > Actinomycetota > Coriobacteriia > Coriobacteriales > Coriobacteriaceae > Collinsella > Collinsella sp. HCP28S3_E12. The sequence continues at coordinate 42,065 of NZ_JBQHTS010000001.1, read as the reverse complement.
GCAGGCTACAGCGAGCCCTTGGTGCTGGGGATGCCCTGCACGCGGGGATCGAGCTCGCAGGCGTGGCGCATCGTGCGGCCCACGGCCTTAAAGGCGGCCTCGATAATGTGATGCGAGTTGCCGCCTGCGAGCTCGCGCACGTGCAGCGTGAGCTTGGCATCGCGCGCAAAGGCATAGAAGAACTCGACGGCCAGCTCGGTATCGAAGCTGCCCACACGTTCGGTCGGCACGGGCAGCTCGCAGTAGGCCTGGCCGCGACCCGAAATGTCCACGGCGGCCATCACGAGCGTCTCGTCCATGGCAATCGCCGCGTCTGCAAAGCGCGTAATACCCGCCTTGTCGCCCAGTGCTTGGCAAAACGCCTCACCCAGCACAATGCCCGTGTCCTCGACGGTATGGTGCGCGTCGACCTCCACGTCGCCTACTGCATGCACCGTCAAATCAAACAGGCCATGGCGGCCAAAGGCGTTGAGCATGTGGTCGAAAAACGGCACTCCGGTCGAGATATCGCACACGCCGCATCCGTCCAGGTCGAGTTTGACAACAATGTCGGTCTCCCCCGTCTTGCGGGTCACCTCGGCATAACGGCTCATCTACATCTCCTCCTTCACCAGCGCGGCAAACGCAGCCAGCACCTCATCGTTTTCCTGCGGGGTGCCCACGGTAATGCGCAGACAGTCCGCAAGCCCCGGCGCGTAGCTAAAGTCGCGCACCAAAATCGAATACTCGTCGCGCAGGCGCTCACGCACGCGCGTAGCATGCGGCGTGCGCACGAGCACAAAGTTCGCCGCACTCGGCCATGCCTCCACGGGCAGACCCCCGGCAGCCATTGCGCGCAGGGCACACAGTTCGCGCTCGCGCTCGGATGCGACCTGTGCCACCACGGGCGCATACGCATCGCGGGCGCGCACGCAGGCAAGCGCCGCCGCCTGGCTCAGCACGTTGACCGAATAGATCTGGCGAATCGCCGCGAACACGTCGATGACCTCGGGCGCCGCAATCACATAGCCCAGACGCGTGCCGGCGGCGCCAAACGCCTTGGACAGCGTATGCAGGATCACCAGGTTGGGATGCTCGGCGATAAGTCCCTGCGCTGTGGTGGCCGCGCCAAACGAAGCGTCGGCGAACTCAACGTAGGCCTCGTCGACCATCACCATGCCGGGGCACGCATCGCACAGGGCCGCGACAAAGTCGAGCGGTGCCACGTCACCCGTGGGGTTATTGGGCGAGGTCACAATGGCCAAGTTGCACTCGGGCGCCGCCGCGAGCACGGCAGCCTGGTCGAGCTCAAAGGTCGCCGGGTCGCGCCACACGTCGCACACCTCGGTCTGACAGAGCGACGCAAAGAACGCATACTCGCTAAAACACGGCGGGCAGTTGAGCAGGGTCCGCCCCGCGCCGCCAAACGCCAGCAGGTAGTTATAGAGCAGCTCGTCGCCGCCGTTGCCCACGCAGACATTCTCGCGCGCCACACCATGCCAAGCGGCAAGCTCGTCGCGCAGGTCGTTCGACATGGGATCGGGGTAGCGGTTGAGCGGCGTGGCAGCCAGGGCGGAGTCGACCGCCTCGCGCACGCCAGCCGGCACGGGATAGGTGTTCTCGTTGGCCGAAAGGTTGATGCGCGTGGGCGTAAAGTTGGGATTGTAGGGCTCAATGCCAGCCAAGTAGGGCTGGACGAGCTCCTTCATGCGAGACGTCAGCTCGGCCATATTAGGCCTCCTCGCCGGTCGCGCCAGCGCCATCCGCGCTTGCAGCCGCTAGGTCCACACCCTCGGCGACCGTCGCCACGGCGTCGCCCGGCCAGGCGACCTTGGTCAGGTCGGCCGCGGCCAGAGACTCAGCACTCACGGCACCCTCGCCCTGCTCCAGCACACGGCGACGCAGCGCGGCGGAAAGCGCGTGCGCCCACAGGCCCTCGGCCTCGGCCAGGCGCTGCGTCGCGGGAGCGTCCGAGAGCAGGCCCTCGGGCGTATAGCAAATGACGCTCGAGCGCTTGACGAATTCTTCGACCGAAAGCGGGTTGGAGAACATGGCCGTGCCACCGGTCGGCAGCGTGTGGTTGGGGCCGGCAACATAATCGCCAAGCGGCTCGGAGCTCCAAGCGCCCACAAAGATGGCGCCGGCGTTGCGAATGCCGCCGAGCAGGCCCATCGCATCCTTGCAGTGCAGCTCCAGGTGCTCGGGCGCCACGGTGTTCACCGCCTCGACGGCAGCAGCCATATCGGCGGCCACCACGATGGTGCCCTCGTTGTCGAGCGAGGCGCGCGTGATCTCGGCACGCGGGGACTGTGCCACCAAAATGTCGATACCCGCCTCGACCTCGCGCGCAAACTGCTCGTCGCAGGTCACCAGATAGCAGGCTGCTAGCGGATCGTGCTCGGCCTGGGCCATCAGGTCGGCCGCGACCACCATGGGCTTGGCCGTGGCATCTGCCAGCACGCAGACCTCGGAGGGGCCGGCGACCATGTCGATGCCCACGTCGCCCGAGACAATCTGCTTGGCCGCGGCAACAAAGGCGTTGCCCGGACCGGTGATTTTGTCGACGCGCGGAATGGTCTCGGTACCGTACGCCAGCGCGGCCACGGCCTGGGCGCCGCCCACCATATAGATCTCGTCCACGCCGCCAAGCTTTGCCGCCGCGAGCGTGTAGGGACTGATCAGGCCGTCCTTTTGCGGCGGGGTCACCATGACCACGCGCTCGACGCCGGCCACCTTGGCGGGAATGGCATTCATGAGCACCGTGGAGGGATACTGCGCGCGACCGCCCGGCACGTAGATGCCGGCCGCCGCAAGCGGGGTCACCTTAACGCCGAGCATGGTGCCATCTGCACGCGTGGTAAACCAGCTCTGCTCGACCTCGCGCTGGTGGAACTCGCGAATCTGGCGCGCAGCCTTCTCGAGCGCCGCGACAAAGGCCGGATCGAGGCCTTCGAGCGCGGCATCGATCTGCTCTTGCGGCAGACGGAAGCTCTGCAGCTCAACACCGTCAAAACGCTGACAGTAGTCGCGCACCGCGGCATCGCCGTTGGCGCGCACGTTGGCCACGATATCGCGGGCGGCGTCGACGATGTTTTGCGGCAGCACGCCCTTACGGTTGAGCTGGTTGGTAACGAGGCGCTCACCGGGAGCAAGCTTGATAGTCTTCATATCGGTATCCCCTATCGGTCGAGGTTGTGTTCGAAAAACGAGAGGCCGGGCGGCGGCGCCCATCGGCCCGCAGCCCAGACGTTGGGGCGCCCGTGCGTGCTCGCGCTATTGTGCCGAGCCCGCAACGGGCTCAAAATGCTTGTCCTTAACGGCCGCCGCCAAGCGATCTGCCAGATTGCGTACGCGCGGATCTAAGCGAGCGGCACCCGGGTTGACGAAGAAGCGCGCCGTGCAGTCCATTATGCGGCCGGTGATGACCAAATCGTTGTCGCGCAGCGTGGCACCCGTGGCGGTAATATCCACGATACGGTCGGTCATGCCGACGATTGGGCCCAGCTCGATGTTGCCGTGCAGCGAAACGATATCGGCGTTCACACCGCGCTCGGCATACCAGGCACTCGCGATGCGCGGATACTTGGTTGCCACGCGAAGCGACCCGCGGCGAGCATAGTTGCGCTCGGCCTGACCGGCGCGCCACGCGGGCTCTGCCTCGATAAAGGTGCACAGGCCATAGCCCAGATCGACCAGCTGCAGTAGGTTGAGGTCGGCCTCGATGAGCGAGTCCCAGCCACAGATGCCGCAATCGGCGCCACCGCAGCCCACAAAGGCGGGCGCATCGCTGGGACGCACGATGACAAACTCGATATCGCCAACCGCGCCCTCGCCGGCACGCGTGTCGCGACCGCGCACGATGAGGTGACGACCGGGGTCGCGCAGCTCAGAGACGTCCAAGCCCGCTGCCTCGAGCACATCGAGCGTGTCGGCCTTAAGCGAGCCCTTGGGCACGGCGATGCGCAGCGGACCCTCGGCGCCACGGCCCACGGCATGGTCGCCATCGGAGGCGGCGTCCTCGGCCGAGGTGCGCGCGGCCTCCAGGCGCTCGAGCGAAAAGGCGAAACCCGCCGCCGGCACCTCGATGCCGTTGCCGAACGCTCCGGTAAAGATGGAGTCGTAGCGACCGCCCGAGCCCACCGGATCGGGCAAGCCGCCGGCATAGGCCTTAAAGACCAGACCCGTGTAGTAATCGAAAGAGTTCATAATGGAGAAATCGAACGACAGCACCTGGGCGTCCTCGGGAGCCAGGCCCTCAACCAGGGCTCGCAGCTCGCGTGTGAGCGGCGCGACGATACCGGCCGCCGCCAGCAACGCATCCACGCGGTCGAGCACCTCGGCGCCGCCATGCAGGCGCGGCAGCTCGCTAATGGCGGCCTTGACGGCATCGGACTCGGCGCTTGCCGCCACGCGGGCATCGAGGCCCACAAAGTCGTTGGCGTGCACGCAGCGCAGGGCCTCGGCGGCCAGCTCGCGATCCTCGCACGCCGCGAGCAGCTCCTTAAACGGACGCACGCTACCTGCGATAATGCGCGCATCGGGCAGTGCGAGCTTACGCACGGCCTCGGCGACCAACGAGACAATCTCGACATCGCCCGCGGTATCGCCCGCGCCGATGAGCTCAAAGCCCAGCTGGGTAAACTGACGCGAGCCGCCGGCATTGCGCTGGCACTCGCGGACCACCGGCGCCTCGTAGCGCAGGCGAAGCGGCAGGTCGGCCGCGCGCATACGGGTCGAGACCAGGCGCACGATGGGCAGCGTGTTGTCGGGGCGAACCACCAGCAGGCGGCCATCGTCGTCAAAAAGCTTGAACGGCGTGTCCGCGATACGGCCGCCCTCCTCGAGCGAACCCTTATCCTCGAGCAGCGGCGTCTCGACCGGAAAATAATGATGCTCCCTAAAGCAGCCCTTCACCGTCAGCGCAATCTCCTCGCGCGCCTGAGCCTCCTCGGGCAATATGTCCCGGAATCCCCACGGTGTGGCCGTCATCTGGTGAGCCTCCTCATGTTGTACTTCATATAGAACAGAAGACCGGCATAGCTCCGCCGGTCTTCTGGGTACTTTAGCATACTAGAGTGTTTGCGGGGAGAACCGTCCCCCTCGGCTCACAGCGTATTCATTTGGAAACAATGGAGGAGGCACATCCCGCCCGCCAGCCAAAAACTGGGATGCGGTTTCCGGTTGAGACTTCTGGCGGAAACTGCGCCCCGAAATTACAGTCCAGAACGGGATGCGGTTTCCGGTTGAGGTCTTCAGCGGAAAGTGCGTCCCGGAATTTGGGCTTGGAATGGGATGTACTTTCCGGATAGGACCGCATACGGAAAGTACATCCCATTCTGGAGGCTCATTCCGGGACAGGCTTTCCGGTTGGGCTTCAAGCGGAAAGTCTGTCCCATTTCTCAGAGAGCGCCAAACTAAAATTCGCCAAACGCCAGCTCGGCGCCCTGTCCCACTTAGGCGCCAATCGCACGACGATACTCTGCCATTACCTGCGCATCGGCAGCTGCGGGGTCGGCAAAATAGCGCCAGTCATAGGTCTCGGCCGAAACAACTCCGCGATAGCCGCGCGCCACCAGCCTATCCAGGTCGGCGCGCATATCGCGGTCGCCGTCACCCCAGGCAAGATGCGTCGTGCCGTCTGCCGCAACATCGACAAAATGCACGTGGGCGACATCATCGCCAAGCAGATCGAAATAATCGTCGATGGTATCCCCTGCCACCGCCATAGCGCCCAAATCCAGACACGCCTTAAGTGCCGGATGATCAACTGCCTCGATCATGCGCTTCGTGTCGGCCGCCGAGTTCACGATCATCGACTCAACCGGCTGTAGGGCCTCGAGCACCAGTCGCACGCCGCGCTCTCCCGCATGCTCGCCAATCGCACGCAGCATCGAGGCGCTGCGACCCCACGCGTCCTCGATCGGCTCGTTCAAAAATGCCCAGCCGCTCGAGACCATGACCTGCTCGGCTCCAAGTTCCGTCGCGATATCCACAACGTTCTTAAAGTACGCGAGCGTGCGGGCGCGCGCCTCATTCCCGCGCGCCGCGATATTCCACGGCTTGGGGTTGTTCTGTTCGGGACAAAGCCCCACAATCCGAACCCCATACCGCTGTGATAGCTCCCGCACCTGCTCGAGCGAATCGTATCCATGGCAATCGACATACAGATGCATCGCCCCGGTCCAAAGCTCGCAACACGTGTAGCCCGAGGCCGCTGCCGAAGAAAAGAACTCCTCAAGGTCAAAATAACGATGGCTGATATTCATGGCGGCAAGCTGGGGATAGCTCATAATTACTCTCCAACCCAAGCGAGGCCCCGTTCCATATAGGAGCGAGGCCCAATTACACAAACGTTATTTGCTCTTAGTAGTCGAACTGGTGATAGTAGCGACGGTAGTTGAGGTTGTGCTTGGTGACCGTCTCGTAGTAAGCGGCAAGGCGATCGGTGATCAGCGAGGAGAGGATCCACGGGGACACGATGACGCGGAACTCGTCGTCAAGGCCGGGGATCGCGAACTCGGCGGTGTCGATGACGTTGATGTCGGTGTCGCCGGTCACGCCGCGGGTCAGGAAGGCGCGGACGCGCTCGTCGAGCTTGCGGTTCTCGTCCTCGCCCATGAACAGGAAGACCGGGACGCCGGGCTCCACGAGCTCGAGGGTGCCGTGGAAGAAGTCGGCCGAGGTGATGTAGCGGGTGCGCTTCCACTGCATCTCCTCGAGGATGCACATCGAGAAGAGGATGGTCTCGCCCCACAGGGCGCCGGAGCCGATGAACATGGTGTAGGGGGCCAGGGCGTACTTCTTGGCGAGCTCCTCGGCGCGCGGCTCGAAGCGCTTGCGGATATCGAGCATGTCCTTCCAGATGTCCTTGGTCTGCTCGATAAACAGGTCGAACTTGGGGAAGCAGCCGCGGCGGTTGAGCAGGCGCAGGCCGAAGCAGTCGGCGAGGTAGTAGCCCATCTCGCAGCCGCCGTTACCATGATCGGAAGCCATCTTGACGCAGTTCTCGGCACCCACAGCCTGGCCGATGGGGCCCTCGGGCTTGGTCATGGCGTAGACGCGCACGCCCATGCCCTTCATCTTCTTGACGGCCTCGAGGACCTCGGGGGTGGTTCCGGACTCGGAGGCGGTGAGCACGACGGACTTCTCGGTCATGCGCTTGTGGCCGGAGACGTTCCACTCGGCGGCGTGGATCAGGTAGACCTCGAGGTCGCGGTCGCCGAACTTGTTCATGAGGTACTCGAGCTGCATGAGCTCGTCCCAGGTGCCGCCGACGCCCATCAGGAACACGGCGTCGTAGCCCTCGTCGGCGACCTTGTCGGCGAGCGCGGTCATCTTCTTGCCGGTCTCGTAGAGCGCCTTGCCGTCCTCGAGGTAGCCCTCCTGGTCGAAATGCATGATCTCGATCTTCTCGGTTTCCTTCATGGCTTTTCCTTTCTGTCCTGCACGCAACTCTATACATCGCGTTTATTTTCGATACCAATTATAGACATACACCTAACGTGTTTTTAATACCACTTATCAATCTGTTCCAATCATCGGTGAACGGTCGAAATTCTCTGGTGAGTGGTATTAAATTAGAATTGAATGTATAGCTAACGCCTCTGTCGCCTCCCTTGTGTGACAAAGAACAGCGTTCCTACCAGCGCAATAATGGTCGATGCCCCAAACAGTACCGTCTGGACACCCAAAGCCTCCGCCAAAAACGGAGCCGCCAGCAGCGGCAGCACGCCGGCGCTCATCAGGCCAAAACGCACAAAGCCGGTAATGCGCCCCAGGTATTTGATGTCAGCGCGCTCCTGAATCAAGATCATCTGCAGCGGTTCCAGGAATCCCCAGGCCAGACCGTTAATCGCCTGACCGATAATCGCGACCCCCAGCATATCGGTGCCCACGTACACCATGGACCCAATGCCCACGGCCATGAGCGCGCCGAGCAGCAATCGCAGGTTGACATGGCGGGCAGAAAGCTTGGTCAGGATGAACGCGCCCACCGAGGAAGTGAGGCCCACGACCGAGGACAGCCAGCCCAGCCAGACGATATCCACGTTGAGCACATCGCGATAGAACAACGACTCCAGCGAATCGAACGCGCCAAACGCAAAGAAGCCCAGAAAGCCCGAGATAAAGATAAGGCGCAGGTCGTGGTCGCGAAACGTAAGTCGCGCGCCCTCGGCCATGCCGCCCAGAATGCCGCCCTTCGGCTTCTCCCCTTTTGCGGGAGCAACACACTCGTGACAGCCCAAGGAGAGCACGGCCGCCACACCCATCATGCCCGCCATGAGCAGATAGACCGATTGCGTGGCAAAACAGCTCACGATGGCACCACCGAGCAGCGGGCCAGCGGTATAGGCGATATTGCTGTAGAACACCATGAGACCGTTCACGCGGGTACGGCCCTCGGTGGTCGACTCCAGGTATCCCGGAAACGCATGCGTACAGGTGTTGATAAAGCCGCCCGCAAGCCCCAAGACGCACGCGGCAAACACAAGCCCGTGGACAGACAACGGCGCCAACCCCACGCCAAGCGATAGCACCGCCGTAATCATGCACGTCACAAACGACGTCCGGCGCGGTCCAAAGCGGTCGATGACCGAGCCCGACACCATATTGCCCGCCGACGTCATAAGATTGCGTACGAGCGTAATGGCAGCAACCAAAAAGGCCGTGCCAGCCAAATCATACGTCGCCGCGCCGATAAGCCCTAAAAAGTACACCGCGTTGTTGGCGCACCATTGCAGGGACTCAATAAGAATCAGCCTGACCTCTGCCGGCGTCAGGCGCATTGCTTCGCGATCCCTCGCGAACATACGAACTCCTTCTATACAAAAAGGGGATGGAGGGCATAGGCCCGCTCCATCCCCTTACCAGTTTGCAATGACAGTCTATGCAGCCGGGCCCTTACGCCAGCACGCCGAAGAACGCGCCGACGATGCCCACGGCCATGGTGGCCACGATCAGCACCATGGGGTTGATCTTCTTGGACAGCAGCCAGTAGTACAGCCAGAAGGCGATCATGCCGAGCATGCCGGGCATGATGCCGTCCAAGATGTCCTGGAGGGTCTGGGCGTCGTCGCCCGAGCCGATGGCCACCGGGATGCTGGCCCAGAACATGTCCTTGCACATGGCGCCAACGACCATGACGCCCACGATTCCCACGCAGGTCATGATCTTCTGCATGAGGCCGGTCCTCTGGGCCTCGTCCAGGAAGCCCACGCCCAGCTCGTAGCCCTTGACGGCGCCCCAGATGCGCAGCGCGAAGCCGGGGACGTTGTAGATGAGCAGGAAGGCGATGGGGCCGAAGGGGTTGCCGGCCTGGCACAGGCTGATGCCCACCGCGGCGGCGACCACGCGCAGCGTCGACAGGAAGATGGAGTCGCCGATGCCGGACAGCGGACCCATGAGGGCGGCCTTGACGTCGTTGACGCTCTCGGGCTCGATCTCGCCGCGGGCGACCTTCTCCTCCATGGCCATCGCGATGCCGCCGACGAACGGGGCGAACTGGACGGTGATGTTGAAGAACGCGCAGTGGCGGTGCAGGGCCTCGGCGTAGTCGTCGGGGCGGCCGGCGTAGATCTTCTTGAGCATGTTGGCGACCATCAGGCAGAAGGCGATGTTCATCTGCTTGTAGTAGGTCCAGGAGAACTCCATGCCCAGGGCGCCGGTGTTGACGGCGCTCTTGATGAGGTCGGAGCGCGTGATCTTGTTCTCGGGACTAGAAGTCATCGTCCTCATCCCCTTCCGCGGAGAGCTGGGGCTGGGCTCCGCCCAGGCCGAGCAGGTCGAACTTGTCGATGCCGATGATGATGGCGATCAGGGCGACGCCCAGGACGGGCACGTTGGCGTAGGAGCACAGCAGGAAGCCCAGGAAGTAGAAGGGCACGAGCTGCTTGGTGAGCACCAGGCGGCCGAGCATGGCGAAGCCCATGGCAGGCAGGATGTTGGCGGCAACGCCGCAACCGTCGATGATGAAGGGCGGGATGAAGTCGAGCAGGCCCTGGATGGCGTCGGAACCCAAATAGAAGGCGCCGCCGCACAGCAGGAAGTACTCGACGCAGCCCCAGATTCCAATTCCCCAATGAACAGCGTAGATGCCTTTGAGGTTTCCCTTGAGGGCGAACTTGTCTGCCATATCGACAAACACAGGGAACAAGGCATTGGTAATGTTGCCGATCGTCAGTGCAAGGACGGCGATGGGCATGGCGAGCGCGATGGCCGTCTCGGTACCCTGACCGAGCTGAATGGCAAACGCGCAGGCGAGCACGCCGCCGACGGTTTCGTTAGGCGGCACGTAGGCGCCGATGGAGATGGAGCCCATGAACAGCAACTCCAGGCTGGCGCCAACGGCAAGGCCAGTCTGCAGGTCCCCCAGCACCAGGCCCACGAGCGGGCACAGGACGATGGGGCGGAACGCGTAGAGGGTACCGAGCTGGTAGTCGAGGCATCCAAACGCTCCGACTAAGCCGACGAGTATTGCTTGGACAAGCATAATTCCTCCCAATAAGGAATCTCGAACCGTCGTCACTCCCGTCGCGCGCGTTGTTGATATCAATTCCGGGAGTTCGATTCCACGGCTCGAAGCGTACCTGGTGTGCTGCTAACACCCATGCCAGGCACAAATGATTTGATACCAATTATAGGTATGCAGGTTCTTACTATTTAATACCACTCGCTCAACGGAGAGTTTTTTACCGTAAACGGCAGACGTATCCCGTCAGGCGCGCTCTTTGTTTCGATGGAGGACAAGCGTCACCAGAAAGCCATCGCCAAAGGCATCGGATGCCAAGTTGGCCACAATCACCAAAACGATAATCGCTGCGCCCAAAAGCTCGTTCCAGCGAAAGACCTCGCCAAAGAGGAGCGCCGACCAGCAGGGAGCGAGCACGACCTCACTCATGCAAACCAAGTTGGCCGCAAACGCGTTGGTGCGCGCAATCCCCTTGGCATACAGCACACTCGCAAGGCCGCTGCAAAAAAGGCCATGCACCAGCATAAGCCCCCACTCAAAGGGTTTCACGGAGCCTAGGTCGTCGGCAAAATAGACGATCGGAAGTATCGAGATGCCGCAGGAGATGAGCGAGGACACCATGGGCAACGCATCGGGGCGAGAGTTTAAAAAGAAACACAGCCCAAAGGTGGCGCCCGAAATGACGGCAAGCAGGTTGCCGAGCATGCCCTCGGCACTCAAATCACCTAAAAAGAAAAGTCCCATACCCGTAAAAGCAACCACCACGGAGGCAATCTTCGCAGGCGAGGGCAACGTGCGAGTTGCGAGCGATTGATACACGATAACGAAAATCATCGAGGTGTACTGCAGAACGATCGCGTTGCCGACCGTCGTGAGCTGGTTGGCAAAGTTAAACGTAGTGCCCGTCACGAAGTTGCAGACGGCCACAAGGACAATAAGACGGCTGACGCGGAGGACAGGCCTGCCGACGAGCAGGATAAAGAGCGCCATAAATATTGCCGTAACGGCACCGATCAAAAGAGCTGACTGCGAATTGGCGCGAACGAGGATGCCAATAAAACTCCACAAGAGCGCCGTGCCAAATAGATACATCGCCCCGCTCACGCCATTATCGGGTGGATTGTCAGATCGAATCACGAAGCACCTCCAGCTAGCTTTCGGTAATAAAAAACGGCGACCGCAATGGGTCGCCGTTTCCCTTGGGGGCAGAATAGAACGTAGGAACCTACGCCAGCACGCCGAAGAACGCGCCGACGATGCCCACGGCCATGGTGGCCACGATCAGCACCATGGGGTTGATCTTCTTGGACAGCAGCCAGTAGTACAGCCAGAAGGCGATCATGCCGAGCATGCCGGGCATGATGCCGTCCAAGATGTCCTGGAGGGTCTGGGCGTCGTCGCCCGAGCCGATGGCCACCGGGATGCTGGCCCAGAACATGTCCTTGCACATGGCGCCAACGACCATGACGCCCACGATTCCCACGCAGGTCATGATCTTCTGCATGAGGCCGGTCCTCTGGGCCTCGTCCAGGAAGCCCACGCCCAGCTCGTAGCCCTTGACGGCGCCCCAGATGCGCAGCGCGAAGCCGGGGACGTTGTAGATGAGCAGGAAGGCGATGGGGCCGAAGGGGTTGCCGGCCTGGCACAGGCTGATGCCCACCGCGGCGGCGACCACGCGCAGCGTCGACAGGAAGATGGAGTCGCCGATGCCGGACAGCGGACCCATGAGGGCGGCCTTGACGTCGTTGACGCTCTCGGGCTCGATCTCGCCGCGGGCGACCTTCTCCTCCATGGCCATCGCGATGCCGCCGACGAACGGGGCGAACTGGACGGTGATGTTGAAGAACGCGCAGTGGCGGTGCAGGGCCTCGGCGTAGTCGTCGGGGCGGCCGGCGTAGATCTTCTTGAGCATGTTGGCGACCATCAGGCAGAAGGCGATGTTCATCTGCTTGTAGTAGGTCCAGGAGAACTCCATGCCCAGGGCGCCGGTGTTGACGGCGCTCTTGATGAGGTCGGAGCGCGTGATCTTGTTCTCGGGACTAGAAGTCATCGTCCTCATCCCCTTCCGCGGAGAGCTGGGGCTGGGCTCCGCCCAGGCCGAGCAGGTCGAACTTGTCGATGCCGATGATGATGGCGATCAGGGCGACGCCCAGGACGGGCACGTTGGCGTAGGAGCACAGCAGGAAGCCCAGGAAGTAGAAGGGCACGAGCTGCTTGGTGAGCACCAGGCGGCCGAGCATGGCGAAGCCCATGGCAGGCAGGATGTTGGCGGCAACGCCAAAGCCAGCAAGGACAAAGTCGGGGATAAAGTCGAGCACGCCCTGGATAGCGTCAGCACCCAGATAGAACGACAGCGAGCACAACAGGAACGCCATGATGATACCGGTGGAACCGATCAGGAAGTGCATCGCATAGACGCCCTTAAGGTTGCCCTGGGCAGAGAAAACATCGGCGCGGTCAACCAAAATCGGCAGGGCGGCGTTGAGGATGTTCTTGATGGCAAGGCACAGCGTGGCGATGGGCATAGCGAGCGCGATGGCTGCCTCGGTGCTCTGGCCCAGCTGGATAGCGAAGGCACAGGCGAGCACGCCGCCGATCGTCTCATCGGGCGGCACGTAGGCACCGATGGAGATTGAGCCCATGAACAGCAGCTCCAGGCTCGCACCGATCGCGAGGCCGGACTGCAGGTCCCCCAGCACCAGGCCCACGAGCGGGCACAGGACGATGGGGCGGAACGCATAGAGCGTACCGAGCTGGTAGTCGAACTTACCAAACGCGGCGATAAGTCCGATGAGGATTGCTTGGACAAGCATACATCCCCCTTTCCTAATAGGACACTACGAAGAACCCGCAGGCTCTTCGAAATTAAACGCCTAGAGCACGCTGGCGCAGTCGACCTTGGGGTCGTCGGCCAGAGGACGAATCTCGACCTCGACGCCGCGGCTCAGCATCTCGCGCACATCGGCTTCCTCGGCCGCAGTCAGGAAGATCTGACGAGAGACCTGACGAGCATCGGGGCGCTTCTCGTCCTTGGGCTTGGTGTTGCCCAGGTTGACCGACTTGATCTGCGGGCAGCCCTCAACAAGCTGCTTTGCCTCAGCGATGGTGGCGACGCAGATAATCATCTTGTATTTGTCAGTCACACCCGAGTTAATGGCCTCGATGGCATTCGCCATATCCTTGATGACGAGCTTGCAGCCGGCAGGCTTTCCCATCTTGAGCGTCGTCTTCCACACCGGGTCGTTAGCGACCTTATCGCCCACGCAGAAGATGCAGTTGGAGCCGAGGCCCTGAACCCAAGAGACCGCGACCTGGCCATGAAGCAGGCGATGGTCGACACGAAGTAGCTGAATCATAATGTGACCCCCCAAAGGTCTTGTGCCGTCTTACGGCGTGTCAGTAGGTGCTGCGGATTAGAACTCTTCTTCCTCGTCGTCATCGACCAAAAGATCGTTGACAAACTTCACGCGCGTATCGTCCGCAGCGACGATGGTGCGAATCGTCTCTTCAACCGGCGCCGACTCGTCAGAGAACAGCAGCTGAATGAGCAGAGGAAGGTTCATGTTGGTAACGAGGTACGTGCGGGGACGCGTCTGGACGATCTTGGTGAACTCGTTGTTGACGCTGCCGCCAAAGAGGTCGGTGCACACGACGACATCATCGTCGTCAGCCATGCCTGCCAGCAGTTTTTGGGCCTCCTCGGCCACGTCCATGCGGTCATCGACGAACATCGAAAGATCGTGGACGTTGTCGCGAGCGCCCGAGAGCAGCTCGATGCTCTCCTTGATGCCGGTAGCGAAGTGCGCATGGCTGGCGATGATGTACTGTCTCATTCTGTGTTCCTCTCAATAGCCCGGCGCGTTCCCGCACCCGTTTTCTTTAGTAGTCGAACTGGTGATAGTAGCGACGATACTTGAGGTTGTGCTTGGTGACCGTCTCGTAGTAGCGAGCCAGGCGGTCGGTAACGAGCACCGTCAGAATCCACGGGGACACGATGACGCGGAACTCGTCGTCAAGGCCGGGGATCGCGAACTCGGCGGTGTCGATGACGTTGATGTCGGTGTCGCCGGTCACGCCGCGGGTCAGGAAGGCGCGGACGCGCTCGTCGAGCTTGCGGTTCTCGTCCTCGCCCATGAACAGGAAGACCGGGACGCCGGGCTCCACGAGCTCGAGGGTGCCGTGGAAGAAGTCGGCCGAGGTGATGTAGCGGGTGCGCTTCCACTGCATCTCCTCGAGGATGCACATCGAGAAGAGGATGGTCTCGCCCCACAGGGCGCCGGAGCCGATGAACATGGTGTAGGGGGCCAGGGCGTACTTCTTGGCGAGCTCCTCGGCGCGCGGCTCGAAGCGCTTGCGGATATCGAGCATGTCCTTCCAGATGTCCTTGGTCTGCTCGATAAACAGGTCGAACTTGGGGAAGCAGCCGCGGCGGTTGAGCAGGCGCAGGCCGAAGCAGTCGGCGAGGTAGTAGCCCTTCTCGCAGCCGCCCGAACCATGGTCGGAAGCCATGGTGACGCAGTTCTCGGCACCCACAGCCTGGCCGATGGGGCCCTCGGGCTTGGTCATGGCGTAGACGCGCACGCCCATGTCCTTCATCTTCTTGACGGCCTCGAGGACCTCGGGGGTGGTGCCGGACTCGGAGGCGGTGAGCACGACGGACTTCTCAGTCATGCGCTTGTGGCCGGAGACGTTCCACTCGGCGGCGTGGATCAGGTAGACCTCGAGGTCGCGGTCGCCGAACTTGTTCATGAGGTACTCGAGCTGCATGAGCTCGTCCCAGGTGCCGCCGACGCCCATCAGGAACACGGCGTCGTAGCCCTCGTCGGCGACCTTGTCGGCGAGCGCGGTCATCTTCTTGCCGGTCTCGTAGAGCGCCTTGCCGTCCTCGAGGTAGCCCTCCTGGTCGAAATGCATGATCTCGATCTTCTCGGTTTCCTTCATTTGTCTCTCCTTTCTGGGGTTGTCTTCACATCCCCCATGCCAACGGGCATCAAAACCCGCTTACATTCCGTAACACTCAGCCGCTTTGGCCTTAAGCGCATTGACTGACTCTTCGTAGCCCTCTGCCTTGACCTCCATTTGCTTGGAGACGGCATCGAGATACGGGTGCACGTCCCATGACTTCAGACGCTCGGCGATCATTGCCGCAATCGTCTGGAAGAACACAAGATTGGGAGTTGCGCTGAGCAGCGGAGCCACCTGAGGCACCACAACCTCGTGAGCCTTACCCTTGGGATGGGCCGTGAGCAGCACCGTTTTTGCCGTAACGTTCGATAGCGCATCGGCGATATTCGCAAGACGCTCCGACCCCTGCGGATCGTCGACGATAAACACCAGATAGCCCGGAACAATCTGCATCTCGGGACCGTGGACGAACTCCTCGCCTTCGTGGTGCATGGCAGGAATCTTGATGGTCTCGCTCAGCTTGAGCGCCGCCTCCTCGGCAACACCGTAGTTGGGTCCGTTGCCGACGACCATGGCGGGCGTGTGCTCAGAAAGATCGAGCATGTGGTCTTGGACATATGCCTCGGCGGTCTTGCACATCACGGCATTGGCATGGATAGCCTCGCGCAGGTCGTCAAGACGCTGGGCAACGCCCTTGGCGTCAATCGTTCCGCGCGCCTGACCGCCGTAAATACCAAAGAGCACCAGGTACTCAACGAGAACCTCAACGCCCAGAGTCACAAAGTCCACCGACTCGACGCCCACACCGTAGTCAAGAACGATGTCAGTGTGCTCCTTGATGGGTGCCTCGACGTTTGCCGTGAGCGCAACTGCAGCCATATCGTGTGCGCACATGTAATCGAGCGCCGCAATCGTATTGGTTGAATAGCCGCTCTGCGAGACGGCGATGTTGAGCGCATGCTGTGGATAGGTGTGTTCAAAATCGACGAAGGCCTCGGGCGTCACAACGGACACCTGCATCTGCAGCGCATCTTGCAGGTAATCGCGGGCGCAATCCGCAGCATGGCGCGACGAACCCGAAGCAACGATGCGCAGCGCGTCAAAAGAACCGGACTGGAAAATATCAACGAGCTGCGCTACCAGCTCAGACGAACGCTCGAGGTTCTCTCCCATACGCACATGGGCAAGCTGAACGTAATCGAGCATCTTCATCGTCTCACCTCGTAACAAATCATTAGTATTTGATACCAATCACAGTTACAGGTTACGGCTTTTTGATACCTCTTTGTCGATTAATTTATCCCCTTCGGCGAACGGTCGATTTTGAGCTATGTAAGGTTGTATATACAGTCGGTCAAATTGCCCAAACAGACCGGCTGTTACCGCGCGCGATGCAAAGCCCCAGCTAGTACGTATAGGTGTAGCCGCCCGCATCGCCACGATTGAAGGACTTTACATACTCGATAGCCTGACCGCTCGCGTCATAGCTCACGCATTCCAAAAGCAAAACAAGATCCCCTTGTTCCAAGCCAAGCAAGCCCGCGTCGCGTGCGCCCACCGCCTCGATATCGAGCTTCTCCTGAGCCATGACCGGCTTTCGGCCTAGCATCTCATAGGTCTCGTACAAGCTGAAGACCGACACGTCAATATCTTCGATTGTGGGAAACAGCCGGCACGGGATGAACGCCATCTCAATCGATACGGGATCGCCGTTGACGCAGTTCAAACGCCGAATCGAATACAACAAATCGTCCTCGGCAATGCCAAACAGGTTGGCATAATATGGGCCCGCATAACGCTTGGAACGCGCGAGGATACGGACGGACGGCTCGCCGCCCGAAGCACGAACCGACTCGCGAAAGCCTCCTGTTCGCTCGTAGGCAACGGGTACTTTCTGCGCCACAAACGCGCCCTTTCCGCGGACGCGTCGAATCTGCCCGCGCCGAACCAGCTCATCGACAGCGCTTCGGATGGTCAAGCGTGTCGTACCAAATTCCTCGGCGAGGTCTTTTTCGGACGGAATCATGGAACCCGTGGGATATATACCGCGCTCGATACATTCCTCGATGCGGCGTCGAATGCGCATATAAACCGGGGTGGCATCTACTGTTTCAGCCATTGTTCACCTGCCACGCTTCTCATTCCGTTCTTTTCGCCGTTATCGGCAAAGCGAAACTTTGTGGGCAAAATCACCGATTTGCAATGCTCCACAAAACGCATGTCCTTATCAAATTCGATCGTGCTCTCATAGAACACCGGCGTTCCCTCTTCTTGCTGGAGCAACTCGGCCTCTTCGGCGTTCAAACGCGAGATGGAGATATGCTCACGTCCATGCTCAACACGCACGCCACCTTCTTTGAGCAAGACATCGTAAAGGCTCTCGCACTCAAAATCGTGCTCGGTAAGCGATGGGCACAGGGACAGGTTAACGTGAGCCGTCTCGATTGACGCCGGCTCGCCCTCAATAAGTCGAACGCGCTGCATGCGGAGCAAAGGAGCGCCTACAGACACCCCAAGCTTGTCGGCAAGCGCCTCATCCGCCTCGATGGTCCCGGTGGAAACCAGACGAGAAGAGGGGTGCAGGCCGGCAGTCCGCACAGCATCGGAGAAGTTATACGTTTCCTGGAAGATGTTCAGCGGCTTGGGAGGACACACATACGTACCCGATCCGCGACGGCTCTCGAGCGTTCCACAAGAGATGAGCCGCGTGATACCGGCGCGCAACGCTGTACGCGAAACGCCGATCTCTTCGCACAGCACGCGCTCGGCCGGCAGGCGATCGCCGCCGGCAAGCTGGTGGTGCTGGATATACCAAAGAATTCCCTCAACAGCACGATCTTTGGGGGGAATTGCATAAGATTCGCCTGCCATTGCACAGACTCCTCATTCAGAAACGTATGCCGCCAAAATTAGACCAGCCCTCCCATGGCATCAAATTCGGCCTTGATCTTCTCGGCAACATTCCGATACGACTTATATAGACTTGAATCGCGTTTGACTTCGTCGGTCATAACGGGAATCTCTAATTTGGAAACCTCGTCTTTTCCCGTCTGAACCGCCACAACAACGCCCATACCAAGACACATATTACGCTTGGCAGCGTTTATTTTCGCTGCCTTGGCAGGATTTGCCAGGATACGCTGGGCAAATTCCTGTTTTGAGACCACTTCCTCGGCCTCCGGATCGCCCGCCTCGGCCACTTCGCACTGCAAAACGTCCGCATAGTCAAAAATCTTCGGCTCGCCGCCGCGCTGATGCACGGCCCACTTGCGACGCGTGGCATCCTGGTAGATAGCCGGCAAAAACGTAAACCGCGGCGGGTCCAAAATCGTATCCGTGATGGTAAACACATCGGGATCAAAGGCATCCTGCGGGTTTTTCTTCTTGAACAGCCCCATATCAGCCTCCCGTACTAGTATTAAACAACTCAAGTTGAATATAGCACCAATTTCAAGCCGCCGCTTTACTGCATCGGTGCGTGGTGTCTATGGCTCGCCCATCGGAAAAGTTCACGGACGAGGACGAGGGCGGGGCCGGGGTGCTTGGTTTTGGAAGTGGGCTCCGCGAACTTCTCAAAACAAAGCATGCCTCCCCGGCCCCGGCAATGTAATTTTGGCTAACCATAGTTAGATGCACGGCTTCTAAGGCAGCGTAAGCAAGGTCCCCATTACATAAAAAAGAATCAGCCCCCGCATATCGAAACGGTCGAGAGGGCCGCCTCCGGGGGGGGGGGGGGGGGGGGGGGGGGGGGGGGGGGGGGCGGGGGGGCGGGCGCGCGGCCCCCCCCCCCCCGGCGCCCCCCCCCCCCCCCCCCCCCCCGGAGCAGGCCCCAGCGCGAGACCGTCCCGGATGCTATTCGTTGTCGCCGGCAGTTAGCTGCGTTGCGGAGAGTACGCCGTCGGCAGCGGTTGCGGCTGCGGCGTCGGGCCAGACCCAGTCGGTAAAGGCCGGGTGATCGAAGCCCTCGTCGCACGCGAACTCAAAGGCCTCGGTGCGGAAGGCCTCCCACTCATCAATCTGCTCGGCAAACTTATCGGCGTCAACCATGCGCAGCACGTCGGCGGCCAGGGCCCAGCGGTCCATGTTGTTCAGGCGCAGCATGTCAAACGGCGTGGTCGTGGAGCCCTTCTCCTCGTAGCCGTGAACGCGGAAGGCATCGTGACCGGGACGGTTCCAGATCAGACGGCGAATCGTGCCGGCATAGGCGTGGAATGCGAAGAGCACGGGCTTCTCGCCGCGGCCAAACAACTCAGCCCAGCGCTCATCGCTGATGGCTTGGTCGTTCTCGCAGACGTTCTGGATCTTGAGCAGATCGACTACGTTGACAAACCAGACCTTGATGCCCAGCCCGCGCAGCATATCGGTTGCGGCCAGTGCCTCGAGTGTCGGCACGTCACCGCAAGTAGCGACCACGACGTCGGCCTCGGCGAGCGAGTCGGCAGTCGATGCCCACTCCCAGGTCGCTACGCCCTCGGCGAGCTCAGACTTGGCCTCGTCGACCGTCTGGAAGGTGGGGGCGGGCTGCTTGCCACAGAAGATGGCATTGACGCAGTCGGTGGACTGGTAGACGCGCTCGGCCACAGCAAGGGCCATGTTGGCATCGGCCGGATAATAAGCATTCACGACATGCGTGTCGTTGGCCTTGTTGAGCAGCAGGTCGATAAAGCCGGGGTCCTGGTGCGAAAAGCCGTTGTGGTCCTGGCGCCAGACATGGCTCGACAGCAAAATATTGAGGCCGCTGATAGGAGCGCGCCACGGAATCTCGCGCTTGGTTGCTTCGAGCCATTTGCAGTGCTGGTTGACCATGGAATCGACCACGTGGACAAAGCTCTCGTAGGAGCTCCACACACCGGAGCGGCCGGTGAGCACGTAGGCCTCGAGGAAGCCCTCGCACTGGTGCTCGGACAGCTGCTCGACAACCTTACCGGAACCGGCCAGCAGCTCGTCGTTGGCGTCGTCCTCGTAGAAACCGGCATCCCACTGCTTCTTGGTCACCTTATAGGCAGCCTGCAGGCGGTTGGACGCGGTCTCGTCGGGACCGAAGATGCGGAAATCATCCATGTTCTTGGCCAGAACATCGGCAGTGTACTCACCAAAGACGCGGGCGGCCTCGGTGGAACCCCAGCCGTGGCCCTTACTTGCAACGGGGATCTCGTGAGCGTGAATATCGGGAAGCTCGAGCTCGCGGCGTACCTTGCCGCCGTTCGCGTTGGGATTGGCGCCGATACGCAGCTCGCCGGTCGGCATAAAGGCCGTCACCTCGGGGCGCACCTGGCCTTCGGGCGTAAAGAGCTCCTCGGGCTTGTAGGAGCGCAGCCACTCGCGCAGCACGCGGAAGTGCTCGTGGGTGTCCTTGGCACTCGCGAGCGGCACCTGATGGGCGCGCCAGGAGTCCTCGGTCTTCTTGCCATCAATCTGCTTGGGGCAGGTCCAACCCTTGGGCGTACGGAACACGATCATGGGATAGGCCGGACGGACCACGGTCTCGCCCGCAGTGGCCTGAGCCATAGCGGTGGCCTTGATGTCGCAGATCTCATCGAAGACCTGCTCGAACAGGGCGGCGAAACGCGCATGAATGCTCGCATGGCTCTCGTCGTCAAAGCCGGCGACAAAGAAATGCGGCTTATAGCCCATGCCCTCAAAGAACTTGGTGAGCTCCTCGTCGGACACGCGGGCAAGAATGGTGGGGTTGGCGATCTTGTAGCCGTTGAGGTGCAGGATCGGCAGGACGATACCATCGGTTGCCGGGTTCACGAGCTTATTAGACTGCCAAGAGGTCGCGAGCGGACCGGTCTCGGACTCGCCGTCGCCCACCACAGCCACGGCCAGCAGGCTCGGGTTATCCATGACGGCACCGTAGGCGTGGCTGAGCGTGTAGCCGAGCTCGCCGCCCTCGTGGATGGAGCCAGGCGTCTCGGGCGCAAAATGGCTCGGAATACCGCCGGGGTAGGAAAACTGGCGGAAGAACTTCTGCAGGCCGGCCTCGTCATTGGTAATGTCGGGGCGAATCTCGCGGTAGGTACCATCGAGCAACGACTGGGCGGTGCCAGCGGGGCCACCGTGACCCGGGCCCATCAAGAAGATCGCGTTCTGGTTGTGATCGGCGATGAGGCGGTTGACATGACCGAACAGGAAGTTGATGCCGGGCGTGGTGCCCCAGTGACCGACCAGGCGGTGCTTAACGTCCGGGCGACCAAAGTCGCGCACCTCACCGGTTTTCTCATCGACAAAGTCGGGACGCATGAGCGGGTTAGAGCGAAGGTAGATCTGACCGACGGACAGATAATTCGATGCACGCCAATACAGGTCGACGCCCTCGAGCTCGGAAGCCGGCACCTCGTGGCCCAGCTTTTGCCACGGCGTCCCCAGTGTTTTAGCCATTGTTTATGTCCCTCCGCTGTGCGGTCGCCCTCCAATACGGCAACCATTCGTTGGGACTAGTATATTTGCTAAAACGTTTTATCAGGGTGAAAAAACGTTTTATCACCCTTATCAATCACATCGATCAACAAAACGCAACATTCACCTGCGGCATTGTCTGCCACAGGTGCTCCACATTCGGTCTCTGCAAATTGATAAACGTGTTTAGTTATGTTTAGTAAGCTCGAGCACGCTGCCCTTAACGATAAGCGCCGGCTCCAGGACGACCTCTTCGGCACGCCTACCGCCCCTACCGGCAAGACGCTTGGACATGCAGCCAAAAGCATGTTCCGCGAGGACACCAGGATCCTGCTCAATGGCGGTCAGCGCCGGCTCAAAGAGAACGTCGGCCGCCGAGTTGTCATAGCTCACCACCGAAATATCGCCCGGGATGCTCTTCCCCATCTCGTGCAAACGTTTGAGCAAACCGAGGGCAATGTTGTCCGAGCTCGCGAATACGGCAGTGGCATCGGTTGCGAGCACCGCCTCCGAGGCCTCGTAGGCGCTCGGAATGTAGTACTCGCTCTCAAACTCCAAACGCGCGTCGATAGGCAGGCCAACCTCGCGCAGCGCGCGCTCATAGCCGGCAAGTCGCTTGCGACCCGTATTGGAACGACGCGCATTAACCAAGCAGGCAATGCGACGGTGGCCCTGCTCGATCAGATAGCGGGTAGCCATATAGCCACCCATCTCGTGGTCGAACATCACCTTGTCGCACTCGAGCCCCTCAATGGCGCGGTCGACCATCACGGCAGGGATGGGTAGATGGCTGACCTCTTCGCGCAGGGCACGGTCGTCCGAGAACTCGTCGCCTACCACCAGGAAGACACCATCGACGCCGCGCGTCACCAGCTGGCGCAGCAGTTCCAAGTCATCATCGGCGCTTCCGCCCGAGCTGGTAATAAAGAGCGCATAGCCGTCCTCGCGGCAGCGCTTTTCCAAGCTACCGGCAAGTGAGGCAAAAAATCGGCTCTCGATGTTGGGGACGATAAGGCCCAGGGTGCGTGACTCGCGCATGACCAGGCTGCGCGCAATCTGGTTGGGAACATAGTGGTTGCGCGCCGCGACCTCCTTGATGAGCTTGCGGTTTTCTTCCGAGATGCGACAAGGCCGATTGTTGAGAACAAGCGAGACCGACGAGGGGGAAAGCCCCACCTCCTGGGCGATCTGCTTGAGGGTGACTTTGTTGGCCATCTCGCTCCTTCCGGGTTTACGCGCAATCTCTTGAAAGTATAGCGACTGCCCCTCTACCTCGATGATAAACACTTTACCAATCCGGTAGACGGCTGTTTTATCGCCGCCAGCGCACCAAATACGTCCAGGTGGGGTATATTGCAATCGATTGATGACAACGACCACCAAAAGGCGGATATTCGGATGCACGAGAACGACTTTTTTAACGAGGACCTGTTGTGCGCGCTCGCTGGCGTTGCCGGCGAGGACAACGTGTTGATGAGCGAGCCCATGCGCGAGCACACCACGTTTAAGATTGGCGGCCCGGCCGACGTCTTTGTCACGCCCGACACCGAGCAGGGCCTCGTCGCCACGCTCGATACCTGCTATCGCTGCGATCTGCCACTCACCATCGTGGGCAACGGCTCCGACCTACTCGTCGGCGACAAGGGCATACGCGGCGTCGTCGTAGCGCTAGGCGAGGGCCTCTCCGCCATTACCGTCGACGGCACGCACGTTACGGCAGCAGCCGGTGCGCTGCTTTCGGATGTTGCGGCCGCGGCAGCCGAGGCCGGTCTCACCGGCATGGAGCCCATCTCGGGCATCCCCGGATCGGTCGGCGGCGCCTGCTACATGAACGCCGGCGCCTACGGTGCCTGCATGGCCGACGTGCTGGAGTCTGTACGCGTCTACAAGCCCGCCCGCATGCTCGACGACGGCACCCGCGGTAGCGGCAGCATCATCGAGTTCGATGTCGACGAGCTCAATCTGGGCTATCGCAAGAGCCGCATCGCCGACGACGGCTTCATCGTGCTTTCGGCCACCTTCAATCTCGCCCCGGGTAACGCCGCGATGATCAAGGCCGACATGGACGACTACCGCCAACGCCGCGAGGACAAGCAGCCGCTCGACATGCCGAGTGCCGGCTCCACTTTCAAGCGCCCCGAGGGCCACTTTGCCGGTAAACTCATCATGGATGCCGGCCTGCGCGGCCATGCCGTCGGCGGCGCCCAGGTGAGCGAAAAACACTGCGGCTTCATCGTCAACGCCGACCACGCCACCGCCGCCGACGTCGACGAACTCATCCGCCACATCCAAGCAACCGTCAAAGACCAATTCGGCGTAGACCTAGAACCCGAAGTCCACCGAGTAGGCGAATTTTTATAAAAAGAAGGCCCCAAAAGGGGCCTTCACTTTCTTTAATTCAGACAACCAGTCCGGTGTGTCGCGCCTTGAGCCCGGAAGGTCCGGGACTGTGGGCGAGGCATAAGGTTGATCGCGAGTTCCGCACGCAAAGAAGGCCACTTAATGTGGCCTTCGTCTTGCGCAGGACTGCCCGAGCAGGCAACCTTATGCCTCTCGGACTGTCCCGGACCAAGCCGCAGCTACGACAGCGCAATACCGCCAAGCCAGCCCCAGCGCACACCAGAGCCAGTGCCGTAAAAGCTAATGAACGAGTCAAGCGACCTCGACGTGATGGCGCCCTCGTTACTCATAACGATGCCGCCGCCAACATAGATGCCCACGTGTCCGTACAGCAGACCCGGCATACCGGTGCCACTGTGCGACGAGTCGGCCACGATCATGCCCACCTGCAGCGCCGAACGATCGGAGCTGTAGCACCAGGCGTTAAACATGTCGCACGCGTTGCCGCCAAAGTAGCCCACGCCGGCGTTGCGGAAGACGTTGGTGACCCAGGCGGCGCACCAGTTCAGGCCAGGCGAAGGCGTGGAGTAGCATGCGTTGACGACAGCCTGCTGCTTGCCCGATCCGGCATTCTGTTGCGGATTTCCGGGCGCATACGATCCGCCACCCGAGTTTGAACCACCCGAGTAGGAATTGTTCTTGTTTGCGGCAGCTGCAGCAGCGGCGGCCTTCTTGGCAGCCTCCTCAGCCTGGGCGGCAGCGAGAATCTCGGAATCGCGCTGAGCCATGAGCTCCTTGACGTCGTCGGAGAGGCCGTTCAGAACCGTCTGGACCTCTTGCTGCTTGGCCTGCATGTCCTGCATCTGGGCAGTCTGCTGGTCCTTGAGCTTCTCTAAGTCGGCTTTTTGCGACTCGAGCTCGGACTTCTGCGTATCGAGCTCTTTCTGGATGGTCTGGATATCCTCGATGGCGTCGCGGTCGCTCTTGTTGATCTTCTCAACATAGTGCGCATTGGCGACGAGCTCCTCAAACGAGCCCGAGGCGAGCAGCAGCGACAGGATGTTGGTGCCGCCCGACTTATAGTTGGCGGAAACGCGATCGGAAAGATCGCCGCGCTTCTTTTTGAGCTCGGCCTTCTTTTCGTCAATCTGCGCCTGCGTGCTGTCAATCTGGCCCTGTACGCTCTCGATATCGTTGAGGGTCTGGGCGTTCTTGTTGGCCAGCGCCGCGTATTCATTTGCGATGCTGTCGAGCTGGGCCTGGACCTCGTCAAGCTGAGCCTGGGCCGCATTGAGCTTGTCGGTGGTTTCCTTGGTGGCCTCCGCAGCATGGGCGCGAGCGGGCAGACCAAAAAGAACGGCTGCAGAAGCGGCGCCGAACAAGGCCTTGAGGGCAGTGCGACGCGAAAGCTCCTGGGAAAGGATGGGATCGCTGTTTGGTGACATATCTACTCCGTTACATGTTTATTTATATGTCGCTCAACTCATACATATTAGCGTACATCCGACGCGTCCCAACGATTTCCACGAACGGCAGCAAACCCCATGGTCGGCGGCTCGTATGCAAACGTCAAAGTCAAGGTTATGCCCACGCCAAACATTTCCATGAGTACGTTAGCATGTTCGTCTGCTTTTCCTGCCCTGCACGTTTTGGGTGCCCCTGCCTGCGCTATACTCCCTCAGGAAGTGTTCCTGATTCGATAGGAGACTACATGTCCAAAGCACTCGACCCCAAAGACACCTGCGTCCTCGTAACCGGTGGCGCCGGCTTTATCGGCTCGCACACCGTCGTTCAGCTGCTCGAGGGTGGCTACCAGGTCGTCATCGTCGACGACCTCTCCAACTCCAGCGCCGTCGCCGTCGACCGTGTCAAGACCATCGTGGGCGACAAGGCCGCCAAGAACCTCACTTTCTACGAGGCCAACGTGCTCGACCGCGATGCCATGAACAAGATCTTCGATACCCATCAGATCGACCGCGTCATCCACTTCGCCGGCTTTAAGGCCGTCGGCGAGTCGGTGAGCAAGCCCGTCGAGTACTACCACAACAACATCGAGAACACCCTGGTGCTCGTCGACGTTATGCGCAACCATGGCTGCAAGTCCATCATCTTCTCGAGCTCCTCGACCGTCTATGGCGATCCGGATAACCCGCCCGTCACCGAGGAAGACCCCAAGAAGCCTGCGACCAACCCCTATGGCTGGACCAAGTGGATGATTGAGCAGATCCTTATGGACGTTCACACCGCCGACCCCGAGTGGAACGTTGTGCTGCTCCGCTACTTCAACCCCATCGGCGCCCATCCGTCGGGCCTAATCGGCGAGGACCCCAAGGGCATCCCCAACAACCTGGTGCCTTATGTCGCGCAGGTTGCCGTGGGCAAGCTCGAGGCCGTTCAGGTCTTTGGCAACGACTACCCCACCCCCGACGGCACCGGTGTGCGCGACTACATCCACGTGTGTGACCTGGCATCGGGCCATGTGGCCGCTCTCAACTGGATGAACGGCAAGACCGGCGTCGAGATCTTTAACCTGGGCACCGGCACCGGCACCTCGGTGCTCGAGGTTGTCGCCGCCTTCTCCAAGGCCTGCGGCAAAGAGCTGCCCTACGTGATTCGCGAGCGCCGCGCCGGCGACATCGCCGCCAACTGGTGCGACGCTTCCAAGGCCGAGCGCATGATGGGCTGGAAGGCACAGTACGACATCGCGGACATGTGCCGCGACAGCTGGAACTGGCAGAGCCACAACCCCAACGGCTTCGCCGACGCCGAGTAGCAAAAACCTACATACCGTTCTTGCCCCGATCTCACGATGTGAGACCGGGGCTTTTTCATGGCATGTAACCATTCGCCGAAAATCGACCAACTTTTTTATCTTGCCTATACATGTTTAAACAACATGTATACAATAGGTGTATTGAATCAGAACATCGGAGGCGGACTGCACACCCATCGGCAGGCCGACCCCACAACAAGAAGGTTGGTGAGCGCATTCATGGAGCGTGCAAGCGGCGTCCTCATGCCCGTCTCATCTCTGCCCGGACCATACGGAATCGGCGGCTTTGGCTGGAATGCCTACGACTTCGTCGATTTTCTCGCCTCGTGCAAACAACATTACTGGCAAATCCTGCCCCTTACGACGACCAGCTATGGCGATTCGCCCTATCAGTCGTTCTCGGCCCGCGCAGGCAACCCCAACTTGATCGACTTTGCCGAGCTTATCGAAGCCGGCTATCTGGAGCAGCGTGACATCGACGGCGTCTTCCTTGGTTCCGACCCCAGCAACGTCGACTACGGTGCCATCTTTGTTGGCCGCCGTCAGATTCTCGATCGAGCCGCTGAGCGCTTTGCTGCCGACAAGCCGGCCGATTTCGACGACTTTATCCAGGCAAACGAGGACTGGCTCATTCCCTACTGCGAGTTTATGACCGTGAAGGAGGAGTGCGGACTCAAAGCCTTTTGGGAGTGGCCCGAGGAGCTCCGCCGCCGCGGCGAGGCATCCAGCAAGGTCTGCGCCACCCATCCCGAGCGTATGCTCTACCACCAGATGACGCAGTATTTCTTCGATCGCCAGTGGAGCCGCCTCAAGGCCTATGCCAACGAGCACGACATCCTGATCATCGGCGACCTGCCCATCTACGTCTCGCGCGACTCCGTCGAGATGTGGGCCACGCCCGAGCTCTTTAAGATCGACGCCGCCGGCAATCCCGTCAGCGTCGCGGGAACGCCGCCTGATCAGTTCTCGGCCACCGGCCAGTACTGGGGCAACCCCATCTATGACTGGGATGCCATGGAAGCAGACGGCTTCTCCTGGTGGGAAGACCGCGTCCGAGCCGCCCTCGACATGTACGACATCATCCGTCTGGACCACTTCCGCGGCTTTGAAGCCTTTTGGGAGGTGCCGTTCTCCTCTCCCGATTCGTCATATGGTTCATGGACGCAGGGACCCGGCCTCAAGCTCTTCAAGATGCTCGAGGAAAAGCTCGGCACGCTTCCCATCATTGCCGAAGACCTGGGCTTTCTTACCCCCGGCGTCATCGACATGCGCGACACCACGGGCTTCCCTGGCATGAAGATTCTGCAGTTCGCTTTTGAAGGCGGCAACTCCTACTATCTGCCCCACAACTACATTGCCAACACCGTCGCCTACGTCGGAACGCATGACAATGAAACGGCACGCGGCTGGTATGAGGGAACGGCCACCCCGCGTCAGCGCGAGCAGGCGGCCCTGTATACCCACCAGCAGGCAGGCGAGTCCATGGCCGACGCGCTCAACCGCACCATCGCCGCCAGCGTGAGCGATACCTGCATCTACACCATGCAGGACCTGCTCAATCTGGGCAACGAGGCGCGCATTAACACCCCCGCCACCCTGGGCGGTAACTGGACGTGGCGCATGCTTGATGGCGCCATCACCCGCGAACTCGAGCGCAAGCTCACCGACTGGACCGAGACCTACTTCCGCATCCCGTCGGAAGCCGAAATCGAGCTTCCCCAATAGGAGCCACCGCGCCCGACCCCACCCCACCGTGTGGACGCGACCGCTTTTCCCGCGCGAGGCCATCCCAATCCCTCGCGCGGGCTTCTTTTGAATTTCTGACATGTAGTCGACTCACCACAGGAGGAAACATGCCCCGTATAAGCCTCGCAGAACTCGCCGAGCAGTCCTTTGGCACCTCGCTCGAGCAGCTCGATGACCGTCGTATTTATAAGCTGCTGGTCAAGCTCGTGCAGGAGCGCTCTGCCGCCTGTCCGCTCAACAACGGCAAGAAAAAGCTCTACTACATCTCTGCCGAGTTTTTGATCGGCAAGCTGCTCATCAACAATATGATCGACCTCGGCATCTATGACGAGGTTAAGGACCAGCTCGTCGCCGCCGGCCACGACCTCAACAAGATCGAGGAGTTTGAGGTCGAGCCTTCGCTCGGCAACGGCGGCCTGGGCCGCCTGGCCGCATGCTTCCTGGATTCCATTGCCACGCTGGGCCTTACCGGCGACGGCGTGGGCCTCAACTACCATTACGGCCTGTTCCGCCAGCGCTTTGCCGACAACCAGCAGAAGGCCGTCCCTGACGAGTGGCTCGGCGAGCAGGACATCCTGATCGATGACAACCGCTCCTACACCGTCGAGTTCGGTGATTTTGCCGTCACCTCCAAGCTCGTCAACATCGATGTGCCCGGTTATGGCCAGCCCACCAAGAACCGCCTGCGCCTGTTTGACCTGGCAAGTGTCGACGAGGGCCTGGTCCCCGGCAGCTCCATCGACTTCGACAAGACCAAGATCGCCAAGAACCTCACCCTGTTCCTCTATCCGGATGATTCCGATGAGCAGGGCCGCCTGCTTCGCATCTACCAGGAGTACTTCATGGTGAGCAATGCCGCCCAGCTCCTGATCGACGAGGCCGTAGAACGCGGCAGCAACCTGCACGATCTGGCCGACTACGCCGTGGTCCAGATCAACGATACGCACCCCACCATGGTCATTCCCGAGCTCATCCGCCTACTCACCACCGAGCACGACATCGAGTTTGACGAAGCCGTTACCATCGTGCGATCCATGGTCGCCTACACCAACCACACGATCCTTGCCGAGGCGCTCGAGAAATGGCCGCTCACCAGCCTGCAGAAGGTCTCCCCTGCCATCGCCGACATCATCGTCAAGCTCGATGAGATTGCCAAGGCCGAGCATGGCGACCCACGCGTCGCCATCATCGACGAATACGACACCGTCCACATGGCCCACATGGACATCCACTTTGGCTTCTCCATCAACGGCGTCGCCGCCCTCCACACCAAGATCCTGGAGGACACCGAGCTTCGCCCGTTCTACGAGATCTATCCCGAAAAGTTCTCCAACAAGACCAACGGCATCACCTTCCGCCGCTGGATCCAGGGAACCAACCCCGCACTTGCCAGCCTGCTCGACGATGTAATCGGTACCGATTGGCGCAGCACCGGCGACCTGAGCAAGCTCGCCGAATTCGCCGACGACAAGGACGTTCTTGAGCGCCTGGCCGCCACCAAGGCCGAGGCCAAGGCCATCATGCGCCAGTTCATGGCGCTCGAGCAGGGCGTGACCATTCCCTCCAACGCGATCATCGATGTTCAGGTCAAGCGTATCCACGAGTACAAGCGCCAGCAGATGCTCGCGCTCTACATCATCTGGAAGTACCTCGACATCAAGAACGGCAATAGACCTAAGCACCCCGTCACCATCATCTTTGGCGGCAAGGCGGCACCTGCCTACACTATCGCCCAGGATATCATCCATCTGATCCTGACGTTGTCGCAGTGGATCGCAAACGATCCCGACGTGGCTCCCTACCTGCAAGTCGTCATGATCGAGAACTATAACGTCACCGCTGCCGAGCGCGTGATTCCCGCCGCCGACATCTCCGAGCAGATCAGCCTGGCCTCCAAGGAGGCGAGCGGCACCTCCAACATGAAGTTCATGCTCAACGGTGCTTTGACCCTGTGCACGCTCGACGGCGCCAATGTCGAGATCGCCGAGCTCGTGGGCGACGAGAACATCTACACCTTTGGCGCCTCGTCCAAACAGGTCGAGCAGCTCTACGCCGACGGCAGCTATAACGTCGGCGCGCTCTACCTCAAGCCCGGTATTAAGCTACTGGTGGACTTTATTACCAACCCCGCTTTTATGGCGACCGGCAACGCCGAGCGCCTGCAGCGTCTGCACGACGACATCAAGGGCAAGGACTGGTTTATGTCCCTGCTCGACATTGAGGAGTACATCCAGACTAAGGAGCGCGTGCTGGCAGACTACGAGGACCGGGACGCTTGGATGCGCAAGGCGCTGATCAACATCGCCAACGCCGGCACTTTCTCGTCCGACCGTACAATATCCCAGTACAACGACGAGATCTGGCACCTGAGCTAATTTCGCTTCCATTACCCATCCTTTTGAAAGCGGAGTCGCGGCAACGCGGCTCCGCTTTTTGTGCCCTCGTGTTACCCGCGACCTGCCTCGACCAAAAAAATCTCGGCCTGTAACAACTAGCCGGCATAATTGGGTCAACCTGTTACAGAATGAGACAAACAGAATTGTTCCGGGAAACCGTCTCAATCTGTAACATCTAGGCCCAATTTGGCCCTCCTCCTGTTACAGATCGAGACAAACGACCGGCCAGACAGCCCCAGCACAAAGAAAGGCTCCCTTTCGCTCAGCGGACGAGAGGGGAGCCTTATATGTGACTACGGCAAAAGGATGGCAAAACCGCAGTCGCCCAAAAGGAGGGCCTGATTGAATCGGGCCTAGATAAGGTTCTTGCCAGAGACCTTATCGAAAAGGTGGGTCGCATTCTTCTCGAACTTGAACCAGATGGGGTCGCCGGCCTTGAGCGAACCCCTGGCCTCGAGGTCGACGACAGGGATGATCAGGACAAACTGGCCGTCGGGAGACGTCACATGAACGTGCTCGGTCGAACCCATGAGCTCGGTGACCTCGATGGTGCCCTGAAGCGCACCCTCCTCGCCCTTGTCGGCAAGCAGAATCTGCTCGGGACGAACGCCGGCCGTGATCTCCTTCATGTCCTCGCCGTTCCAGTTAAGCGCAAGCTGAGCGCAGGTCTCGGGGGCCAGTGCGACATTCATGTCGTCGGTCTTGACGGTAAAGCCCTCGCCCGACCGCACCAGCTGGGCATCGAAGAAGTTCATCTGCGGCACGCCGATGAAGCCGGCGACAAAGATGTTCGCGGGATGGTTGAAGACCTCCTGCGGCGTGGCGATTTGCTGAACAACGCCGTCCTTCATGACCACGATGCGGTCGCCGAGGGTCATAGCCTCGGTCTGATCGTGGGTAACATAGATGAATGTGCCTTTGATCTCGTGGCGAAGTTTAATGAGCTCGGCACGCATCTGGTTACGAAGCTTGGCGTCCAGGTTGGACAGCGGCTCGTCCATCAGGAATACCTTGGGGTCACGCACGATGGCGCGGCCGATGGCAACGCGCTGACGCTGGCCGCCCGAAAGCGCCTTAGGCTTACGGTCGAGGTACTCGGTGATACCCAAAATCTCGGCAGCGGAGCGAACCTTGCGGTCAATCTCGTCTTTGGGGACCTTCTTGAGCTCAAGCGTAAACGCCATGTTCTCGTACACCGTCATGTTGGGGTACAGAGCGTAGCTCTGGAACACCATGGCAATGTCACGGTCCTTGGGTGCCACGTCGTTGACGCGCTTGCCGTCGATGAGCACGTCGCCCGAGGTAATGTCCTCCAGGCCGGCAACCATGCGCATCGTCGTGGACTTACCGCAGCCAGAGGGACCAACGAGGACGATAAACTCCTGGTCGTGAACAGTGAGGTTGAAGTCCTCTACAGCGAGCACGCCATCCTCGGTAACCTTGAGGTTGTGCTTCTTCTCCTCGGTCTTCTTCTTTTTGCCAAAGAAGCCCTTCTTTTTGGACTCGTTGTTGGGATACACCTTCTGAACATGTTTGAGAACGATCTCGGCCATGTCTCTACCTTTCGATACGCGGCGCCACGCTGAGGGGCGCCGCAGAAACTTGCAAAACAGTTACGGCATCAGCCCTTGACGGCACCTGCCACCACGCCGTCGATGATGTACTTCTGGCAGAGGATGTACATGAGGACGATGGGGACAACGACCATCATGATGCAGGCCATCATGGGGCCGAGCTCGACGTGACCGTAGCCGCCGCGGAAGTACTGGATCAAGATAGGAATGGTCTTGTACTTGGTGGAGTCGAGGGTGAGGTAGGGCAGCAGATAGTCGTTCCAGACCCACATGGTCTCGAGAATGCCGACCGAAAGATAGGTGGGCTTCATGATGGGAAGGACGATCTTAAAGAACACCTGGACCGGGTTGCAGCCGTCGATCATGGCCGCCTCCTCGATCTCGAGCGGGATGTTCTTTACAAAGCCGGCGAACATAAAGACCGCCAGGCCCGCGCCAAAGCCAAGGTAAATAAAGCAGATGTTGAACGGCGTGTTGAAGCCGATGCGGTCCGCCAAATTGGACAGCGTGAACATGAGCATCTGGAACGGTACGACCATCGAGAACACGAACAGGTAATAGAAGAAGTTCGAGATCTTGCTGTTGACGCGCACCACATACCAAGCGCACATGGAGCAGCACACCAAGATCAGCACGACCGACGTGACCGTGATGATGAGCGAGTACATAAACGCCGAGGCAAAGCCCTGCTCGTTAAGGGCGTGCACGTAGTTTGCAAGGCCGTTGAACGTCTCGGGCGTGAGCAGATCGAATGCCGTGGTGGTGCTGATTGCGGTCCCTTTCTTAAAGGAATTGAGCGCAATCATGAACACGGGGTAAATCCATGCGAGTGACAGAATCGTAAAGAAAATCGAGAGCGCACGGTTGATAGCCTTATCGCGTTTCATTACTGCTGCACCTCCTTGGACCTCGTGGCCTTAAGCTGGATCATGGAGATTGCTACGACCAGGATGCAGAAGATAACCGCCTTGGCCTGACCGATGCCCTGCCATGCGATGCCAGCACGCGAATAGAACGTGTTGTAGATGTTCAGGGCGAGCATCTCGGTGGAGTGCGCCGGGGCGCCACCGGTAAGGGCGAGGTTCTGGTCGAACAGTTTAAAGCCGTTGGTGATGGACAGGAACAGGCAGATGGTGATCGTCGGCATCAGGTTGGGGATCTTAACCTTCCAAAACGTCTGCCATGCCGTAGCGCCGTCGACCTTGGCGGCCTCGATGTAGTCGGACGGAATGGACTGCAGGCCGGCGATGTAGATGATCATCATGTAGCCGACCTGCTGCCACAGGGTCAGGATAATAAGGCCCCAGAAGCCAGCAGCAGAGTTAAGGGCGATAAGGTCGGCACCGATGTTGGAGAGCAGGCAGTTGATCAGAATCTGCCAAATGTAGCCCAGCACGATGCCGCCGATCAGGTTAGGCATGAAGAAGATCGTACGGAAGATGTTGGTGCCCTTGAGCGCCTTGCGGGTGAGCGCCTGCGCGATGGCGAGGGCGATCACGTTGATGAGCACCGTCGACAGGAAAGCAAACGCCACCGTAAAGAAGAACGACGTGGCAAACTGCGGATCGGACAGTGCACGCACGTAGTTCTCGATACCGACGAAGTGCGTGTTGTTAATGGTAATAAACTGGCAGAACGAGAGATAGAAACCCTGGATAAAGGGGATCACGAACCCGATCATAAACGCCAGGCACGTGGGCAGCATAAAGAGCGGCCACCAGCGCTTGAGTGCTTTGCCCATAGAAGGGTCCTTTCAATATGCAGGGGGCGGGCAAACCGACGTCTGCCCGCCCCCTGTCGCTAATCAGATAGCTTGGGCAGCAACTGCTTACTCGGAAGCAGCCTTCTCGGTCTTCCAGCCATCGACGAAGGCGTTCTTGACGCCGTCCCACTTGGTGTTATCGGCAGCATAGGCAATCAGAGCCTGCTTGAGGTTCTTCTTCCACTCCTCAGAGGGGATGTAAACGAAATCCCAAGCGACGGTCTTCTTGCCGTCCTTAGCCATGGCAACAGCCTGCTGCGAGAAGACGTTGGTGGTGTCCTTGGCGCTCTTGAACGGGGCAGTCAGACCCATCTTGTCAGCGATGATGCTGGTGGCAGTGTCAGAAGTGACGCACCAATACATGAAGTCCTCGGTAGCCTTCTGGGCATCCTCGGAAGCCTGGGAGCTCACGCACCAGTAGTTCTCGCCGCCGGAGCACAGGCCCTGGTTCTCCTCGCCGTCGACACCGATGTAGATGGGCATCATGCCAATCTGATCGTCGGTCATACCGGCCTTGATGAGGTCGGCGTAGGCCCAAGAGCCGTTCTGATAGAAGACGGCCTTGCCGGTTGCGAACTCGTTGGAGGCGTCGTCGCCGGTCTTGGAGGCAAGCTGCGAAGGATCGCAGGTGGAGTCGGTGATGTACAGGTCGAAGATCTGCTTAAAGTTGTCGAGATACTCGCCCTTAATCTCGTCATCCTCCTGGTTGTGCTCCTTCTCGAACTCGTAGTAAAGCGGGAGGTTGGCGAGGTGGGTGGTGTAGCGCCAGCTGGAGGAGTCATCCATGCCGGCGGAAGTGAAGGCACCGTCAACGCCAAGCTCGTCCTTGCGGGCCTGAATGTCATCGGCGCAAGCCTTCAGCTTGTCGAAGGAGTTGATGTCCTCGGCCTTGTAGCCAGCCTTCTCGAGGAGCTCCTTGTTGTAAATGATGCCGTAGCTCTCCTGGACCCAGTCGATACCTAGATCCTTGCCGTCGGACTGCAGAGCCAGGGAGTCGTCGACGAGCTCACCGCGGACCTTGGTATCGGACAGGTCGGCGCAGTAGTCCTTCCAGTTCTTAAGACCGGTGGGGCCGTTGACCTGGAACAGGGTCGGAGCGGAGCTCTTGGACATCTCGGACTTGAGCTTCTCCTCGTAGGTGTTAGAGGCGGCGGTCACGATCTTGACCTCGACGCCCTTCTCCTCCTTGTATGCCTTGGCGATCTCCTTCCACTCCTTGTCGACCTCGGGCTTGAATTGGAGGAAGTAGACCTCGGCAGCGTCACCAGAAGCAGAGGAGCCGGAGCCGGCGGAGCCACCGCAGCCCACGAGACCCAGGCCAAAGACCGTGGCCGCGGAGCCAGCGAAGCCCAGGAACTGCCTTCTGCTCATTTCGTTCTTCATTACAATCCACCCTTTCACACCGTGGCGGCACCCTTTGCCGTCGCCTTCGGAGATTGGTTCGGGGACTTTGCCCCTTTTTCTGATTTGTACAATACGCTATTTGGCCAGTTGTTTGAACAAGTATTACTAGAGCGGTAGAAAAACTTCGGTGAACGGTTCTTGATACATTCGTACTTGACAAATATTGTCTAAACAATTAAAGCGCTCCGTACGGCCGATATCCCATCGACCGCGCGGGGCACTTCATATCGAAACGCAAGCTTATGCGTCTGTTACCTATCGCTTGGAATTGACGCGGTAATGGAAGATCTCGGGGTGTGTGCGAGCATGCGTCACCTCAAACAAGATGCCATCCGATGTGTACGACTGACTCTCCATGACGGCAACGCAGTTGTATTTGCCGAGGTCAAGATAGCTGCAGTCTTCATCGTTGGCGAGCTCGACACTCACCGTACGGCGACTCGCCATCACTTTGATGCCGCGCTTGTGCTCCAGATAGTCGTAGATAGATTCTGCCGCGATCTCGGGGGTCAGACCCTTGGCGATCGACTCCAAAAAGTAGCCATGGTCCACTTGGCGCGCGCTGCCGTTGAGGCTTCGGACACGCACTACGCGAATCAGCTCCTCGCCCACCTTAAAGCCCAGGCGACGAGAGAGCTGCTCGGTGCAGACCAGATGTTCAAAGGACTTAACGTCCGTCGATGCAACGGCATTGTTGCGCTTTGCAAATTCGCCAAACGACTCGACTTCCTCGAGCGCGCCCAGCATGTCGGTTTCGCCCTTGAGCCAAATAACGCGTACGCCCTTGCCGTGTATGGGCTGAACAAACATCTCGTCGGCCAGCATGCTCAAGGCGCGGCGGACGGTATTGCGCGTGCAGTCGAACTCTGCGGTCAGCTCGGCTTCGGTTGGCAGCATCTCCTGAAACGCATAGGTCCCGTTAATGATGCGCGAACGGATCTCGCGGTAGATTCCTTCGTAAATCGCTTTTGGCATGGCTTCACCTCTAATGAATATGTATGGCTAGGCACGATAGCATTTCTTGGGGTTGTTTAAACCGTCTATCGGCAAAGCACGGATTATTTACCGTCGACGGTTCCCCCGGCACCCAAATCGGACCGAATCAAAACCGTCAATGCGGCAAGCAGCCAGTCCTCTACAATGGGTTCATTGTTTAAACGTTCTTGCTCGCACAGCATGTTGCATCCGGAAGGCATATTATGCTGCAGAAAATCCAACGCTTTGGCGGGGCAATGTTCGCGCCCGCCATGCTGTTTTCCATATCGGGCCTTATGGTCGGCGTCTCCGCCCTCGCAACGTCTGCGGACATCGTCGGCGACCTCGCCGTATACGGAACCCCTTGGTATATTTTTTGGGCTATCATCCAGCGCGGCTCGTGGACGGTCTTTAAACGCCTCCCACTGCTTTTTGCCGTAGCGCTGCCCATCGGCCTTGCCCAAAAGCAACCGGCGCGCTGCTGCCTCGAGGCACTCGTGGCCTATTTTGCCTATTGCTTCTTTTTGAGCGAGATCATTAAGCTGAGCGGCGACAACCTTGGACTTAAGTACCCGTCGTCTTTGACCTCCGCCAGCGGCATCACCGTCATCGACGGCATCAAGACGCTCGACACCGGCATTATCGGCCCGCTGGCGGTATCGGCCACCGTCGTCGCCATCCATGACCGCTTCTACGATGCCAAGGTTCCCGATTGGCTCGGTACTTTCTCGGGCTCCTCGTTGGTCTACCTCATTAGCTTTTTTGCCGTATTCGCCCTTGCCGCTATCTCGGCCGCCATCGTGCCCATCGTATACGCAATGACCGAAACACTGCGCCATGCACTTACGGGCGTCGGTCCCTTCGGCG
This sequence comes from Collinsella sp. HCP28S3_E12, assembly GCF_052065595.1. NCBI lineage: Bacteria > Bacillati > Actinomycetota > Coriobacteriia > Coriobacteriales > Coriobacteriaceae > Collinsella > Collinsella sp. HCP28S3_E12. The sequence continues at coordinate 4,477 of NZ_JBQHTS010000001.1, read as the reverse complement.
TGGGCGCCTTCGTGTTTTTAGAGCGAGCACTCGAGCCCGTAGGGCTGCATCACCTGCTCTACATGCCAATCTACTACGACAATCTGGTTATTACCGATGGCATCTACGCCACGTGGACCAACTTGCTTCCCATCCTCTCGCACAGCACGCGCCCCCTCAACGAGCTAGCGCCCTGGGCTGGTTTCACCGCCACCGGTTGGGTCAAGCTCTTTGGTCTTCCCGCCATCGCCGGAGCGTTCTACACCACGGCCAAGCCCGAACGCCGTGCCAGCCTCAAGACCATCCTTCTGCCCGCCATCGTCGCCTCGATGGTCTGCGGCGTCACCGAGCCGCTCGAGTTTCTCTTTATGTTCACCTATCCCGGACTCTTTTTGCTCTACGCCGTCCTGTCCTCCTGCCTTGCCATGGCCATGAACTTCTTTGGCGTCGTCGGCATCTTCTCGGGTGGCCTTATGGAGATGGCTGCCTTCAACTTTATCCCGCTCATGCGGACGCATGCCGGCTCCTACCTTTTGGCACTCGGAATCGGACTCGTCTTTAGCGTCATCTTCTTTCTGAGCTTTCGAGGTCTTATCCTGGCCTTTGACCTTAAAACCCCGGGACGCGAGGACTACATTGCCGGCAACACGGCGCTCTCCCGCTTGACGGGAAACGACGTTGACGAAAAGCGCTTATCCGAAGCCGGCGCTTCCGACTGCCAGGCATCACAAGATCGTCTGCTCGCCGAGCAGGTTGTGGCGCTTCTGGGCGGCGTCTCCAACATTGTGGGCGCAACCAACTGCGCCACGCGGCTGCGCGTCGAAGTCGCGGACCCTTCTATCGTCGCGGACAACGCAACCTTTGTCGCAGCGGGCGCCAAAGGCCTCATCGTCACCGGCAAGACCGCCCAGGTAATCATCGGCGTCTCGGTCCCCCGCGTCAAAGAGCACTTTGATCAGATTATGGGACTCGAACCGGGTTTTGCATTTGCCACCCCGCTTTCTCATGCCGCCGATGACGCCAAAAAGCATGGCAATATCTGCTTCTTCGACATCGACGGTACGCTTGCCTGGCAAGATCCCAAACTTGCCCAAGAGCTCCCCGAGGGCGAGCGAGACCTTTCCCCCTATCCCAACGAAACGGTTGCACAGGCAATTCGCACGTTTGTCGCCAACGGCAACAAAGCCTTTATCTGCACGGGGCGCACCCTCAGCTGCATCCATCCCAAGCTGCTCGAGCTGCCGTGGGCGGGCATCGTATGTCTCGCGGGCGGCTACGCCGAACTCGAGGGGCGCATCGTACGAAATGCGGCCATAAACCCCGGTCTGCTACAGCGCCTCGCCCCCTATCTCGAACAATCGGGTGAGGTCATTCGCTTTGAGGGCATCGATCGCGTCGTGCGCATGAGCGCAGATGCCCCCGAGACGTACGGATACGCGCGCACCGTGGGCGACGCCGTCACGCAACTCAAGCACTACAACGCTTATAAAATTCTTATGTCCACACCGCTCGCCAACCGCATCGCCCAAGATGAAGAGCTCGGGCCTCTGCTCTGCCTCAACGAGCTCGAACTCGAGGTCACGGAAATCTCGCCTCGCGAGTGCACCAAACGGGCCGGAATCAAGGCCGTGCTTGACGCCCTGGGGCCAGATCACGGCACTGTGTACGGCATCGGCGACGCAAGCAACGACATCGCCCTCATGGAGGCGGTCGATGTTGGCGTCGCCATGGGCAACGCGCCGGACTTCCTCAAGGAAAAGGCCGACTACGTCACCGACAGCTTCGACCACGACGGCGTCGTCACCGCGCTCGAGCACTTTGGACTTATCTAGCCGCGCCTCTTGCCGCATTTGCGACAACATGGCTCAATCGTCTTCAACCGCCGCGCTCGATGCCCTAATGTGGCAATATGTTGTCTGCATAACGCAACGATGCAACCTAAGAAAGAATGCGAGAACCCGTGTCCAGTCCGTTTACCAGCTTTTTAGCCCAGCATTTTGACCAGATTAACGACTATCTGGCCACGTTCTTTGACGGACAGGCGACCTCTGCCGATATCGAGCGCTACCTGTATGGCCCGCTCTCGGCATTTACGGCCAATGCCGGCAAGCGCCACCGCCCGCTCATCTGCATGCTCGCCGCCACCGCGGTAGGCGGCAGCTTTGAGAGCGCCCGAAGCGCGGCGGCGGCCATCGAGCACTTTCAGTCGGGAGCGCTTATCCATGACGACATCGCCGACAACGGCCAGCTGCGCCGCGGCAAGCCCTGTATGCACCTTACCGAGGGTACGGGACTTGCCATCAACTGCGGCGACCTAGCGCTCACCATGGTTACCAAGACGGTTCTCGACGACCCCACGCTCGAGGCAGACGTGAAGCTCCGCGTGCTCCACGAGCTCACCGAGATGATCGTTCGCACCATCGAGGGTCAGGCGCTCGACCTGGGCTGGGTCCGCGATGGGCGCTTTGACATCTCGGTCGACGATTATCTGGACATGGCGACGCACAAGACCGCGTACTACAGCGGAGCCACGCCACTTGCCGCCGGAGCCATTATCGGTGGCGGCAGCGAAGACCAGATTGAGGCGCTGCGTGCCTTTGGCCTGCACACGGGCCTTGCCTTTCAGATCCAAGATGATCTGCTCAACCTTATTGGCACCAAGGAGGCCGCCAACAAGGACTTCCGCACCGATATCACAGAGGGCAAGCGCACGCTCGTCGCCGTGCATGCCCTGTCAGACGAGCGTTATCACGACGAAGTCGAGGCAATCCTTTCCTCGGGCACCGAGGACCCCGTGCAACTTGCACGCGCCGTGGAGATCTTCCAGCAGACCGGCTCTGTCGATTTCGCCCACACTTATGCACTCAACCTGACTGCCAAGGCCAAGGCCGCTATCGAAGGTGTCGAGCTCGACCCGCATGCACGCGAGCTGTTCGACTCCATGGCAGATTTCTTTGTGGAGCGCCTTAACTAGCGGGGGTTATAAAACCTGTCAGCAGCGCATTTGGGTACAACTTGCTACACTGTTGAGTGCATGTTTATGCAACCCTTTGCGTTGTCTATCCGACACACGCTCAAATAGTACGAATGGTACGCCGAAAGGGGTTCGTTCATGGAACCTATCACAACGGGCATGCAGGGAGCAGCCGTCGAGGACGTCCAGTCCCGCCTTCTGCAGCTCGGCTATACAATCGATGACGCCGAGGTCGCCGACAAGCGCTTTGGCACCACCACCGAGCAGGCTGTTGGCACCTTTAGGCTCGACAGCGGCCTTGCCGCTGGCTACGCCGTCGATATCCCCTGTTGGAGCGCCCTGGTAGACGCCTCGTATAAGCTGGGCGACCGCACGCTTTATCTGCGCATGCCCAATTTCCATGGTGCCGACGTTCGGGCCCTGCAGAGGGCACTCAACGTTTTGGGTTTTGCCTGCGGTGAGGACGACGGCTACTTTGGCCCGCACACCGAGGCGGCCTTGCAGCAGTTCCAAGAAAATGTCGGCCTGTTTGCCGACGGCATGGCATTCCAGGATACCTACGCCTATATCAACCGTCTGCATCACGTGTGGGAGGGCAAACCCTCGGTTACCGAGGCCGAGTCGCGCATCGGCTTTGCCCGCGCCGCCAACGTGCTCGAGCGCTTCCAGATTGCCGTTATCGGTGAGGACCCCATCGCACGCAGCGTTGCATCGCGCATGTGGAACATCGCCACGGCGACGACCGACAACAGCGGCATGATGCTTTGCGATTCCGAGGTTCCGACCGACGTGGACCTGGTACTCGAAATCGCAAGCGATGAGCTGCCCGCAGATGCAGCGCCGCGCGCCACGATTGCCCTTGCCGAATGTCACAACCTGGCGCAGCGCATCCGCACTGCCAATATCGCCGCGCAACAAAAGCCTGCACGTATCCGCATTGAGCTCACGGGCATGACGCGCTACAACGGAACCTTCACCGCAAGCGATGCACAGACACTCGCCGTACGCCTGCTCGATGGCGTTTGCGATGCCCTCGCAGATTAGGTAAACTAGACGAGCTGCTTTTGGGCAGCACCACACATTGGGACGTAGTTCAACGGTAGAACTCCGGTTTTTGGTGCCGGCTGTTGGGGGTTCGAATCCCTCCGTCCCAGCCAAGGTAACTGAGCGCCCCGGGCTTTCATCAGCCCGGGGCGCTTTCTTGTGGGCATGCGGAGGGATTCGAACCCGCAAGGGTGCGGAGCTGAGGAAACGCGAAGCGTTTTCCAGCGCAGCACGCAAGGAGCGGAGCGACGCAGCGGGGCGCGGCCGCCGGAAGGCGGACGCGGAATCCCTCCGTCCCAGCCAAGGTAACTGAGCGCCCCGGGCTTTCATCAGCCCGGGGCGCTTTCTTGTGGGCATGCGGAGGGATTTGAACCCGCAAGGGTGCGGAGCTGAGGAAACGCGAAGCGTTTTCCAGCGCAGCACGCAAGGAGCGGAGCGACGCAGCGGGGCGCGGCCGCCGGAAGGCGGACGCGGAATCCC